>CADCQA010000314.1 GCA_902803415.1 uncultured Spirochaetaceae bacterium
AGCTGGCTGGTACATTGCAGGCTTACGTGGAAAAGAAGCAGGCTGGCGGCGACGCTCCGGCTGCGGAAGCAGCACCTGCTGCAGATGCAGCTCCGGCTGCCGAGGCTGCTCCGGCAAGCTGAGTGCTGCCGGGGGCGTTTCCACGTTCCGTCTGAGACGCTGGTGCCGTGCCTGCTTTGTGCAGCATAGACACCGTCCCTGTGGTCAGGCTTCAACGTGCTGATTACTGTCCGCAGGATACACCGCAAGCAGGTTTATGGAGGCAGTTTGCCTCTTCTGCAGCGGATTTTTAACTAATCAATATATTTGATTATGGAGAAGACAATTATGGCACTTACTAATGATGAAATCCTTGACGCAATCGCAAACATGACCGTTCAGCAGGCTGCTGACCTCGTGAAGGCAATGGAAGAGAAGTTCGGCGTTTCTGCAGCAGCTCCGGTTGCTGTGGCTGCCGCAGGTCCTGCAGCTGCTGCTGAAGAGCAGAGCGAGTTCACTGTTACGCTCGATTCCATCGATGCAACCAAGAAGATTGCAGTCATCAAGGCTGTTCGTGCTATCACCGGTCTTGGCCTGGGCGAGGCAAAGGCTCTTGTTGAAGGCGCACCGAAGACCCTTAAGGAAGGTGTCTCAAAGGCTGATGCCGACAAGATGATCGCTGACATCGCTGCTGCCGGCGGTAAGGCAAGCAAGAAATAAGTTTGCGCTTGTTTCTTAGCATGGCGTTACAGAATAGATTTTCGCTTTATGCTTAGATTAAGCTTCAGGGAGGCATGTCTTCCCTGAAGCTTTAGGCGTCTGACGGGTTTTGCGGGGATTTTCCTGCACTTCCCGCGGCACATTGCAGGGTTGCCGGATGCCGCCCCTCTGCTCTGGAGCAGCGGAGGGTTCCCTGCACGGAACGGGACGTCCGTAAGAGTCCGGGGTTCTCGTGTTGAGGAAAGTTTTTACTTGCAGCGGTTCCCCGGAGATCAGTCTTGCCACACCGAAGGGGTATCTGATGTACGCAAAAACCAAGAAGATTGTACGGCAGTACATAGGAAAAGACATCCAGGATTTCATGGAGCTGCCGAACCTTGTAGACATTCAGCTTTCTTCCTATGAAAGTTTTATCCAGAAAGAACGCCTGGACAAAGGTGAGCCGCTTGAGAACAAGGGCCTGCAGGAAGTGTTCACCTCCTCATTCCCGATTGAAAGCCCTGACGGCGACATGTCTCTGGAATACGAATTCTACACGCTTGATTACGACAACATCAAGCTGAGCGAGCTTGAATGCAAGAAGAAAGGCCTTACGTATTCTGTACCCCTTAAGGCGCGTATCAACCTGAACTTCATCAAGACCGGCGCCATTCTGCAGAAAGACATTTACATGGGCGACATTCCGCTCATGACCGACCGCGGTACCTTTGTCATCAACGGTGCAGAGCGCGTTGTCGTCAGCCAGATTCACCGTTCGCCGGGCGTCATTTTCCAGCACGAAAACGGCGTGTATTCAAGCCGCATTATTCCGTACCACGGCTCATGGCTTGAGTTCGAAATTGACCAGAAGAAAGAACTCATCTACGCAAAGATTGACCGCAAGAAGAAAATTCTCGGCACGATTTTCCTGCGCGCGCTCGGTTATGCTACGCGCGAGGACATCATCGATGCCTTCTATACAACTGAGGTTCTTGCCGTCCCTGCCGAGGCAGAGGCACGCGACGGACTGGTGGGCCGGGTGCTTGCCCGCGCCGTCATGGTGAAGGATGCTGAGTCCGGCGAGGAGAAAAAGCTGTTCCGCGCGGGTGACAAGCTGCATCCGCACGACATTGACGACCTTGTTTCAAACGGCATCCACGAAATCACCGTCATTCAGCTGAACGCCCGCAAGAATCCCGATGACAAGGACGAAGTGAATCCGTCCCTGAACAGCGAGATGATTATCAACTGTTTTGAGCGCGAGGAAATCACTTTTGCCAAGAACGGCGACCCCGTAACCGACGAGCCGTCTAAGGAAGACTGCCTTTCAAAGGTTTACGAAGTGCTGCTGCCGGGCGAGCCGATAACTGTTGAGGCTGCCGAAAAAGACCTGACCTCAATGTTCTTCAGCGAGCGCCGCTATGACCTTGGCCGCGTGGGCCGCTACAAGCTCAACAAGAAGTTTGACTACAAGGAACCGGTTGATTCTCTTGTGCTGGTGAATGAAGACATCATCCAGACAATGAAGCACCTGATTGAGGTCTACATTGCCGACGAAAAGCTTGATGACATTGACCACCTTGGCAACCGCCGCGTCCGTTCTGTGGGCGAGCTGCTGACCAATCAGTTCAAGACTGCGTTTGCCCGCATGGAACGCATTGCCAAGGACCGCATGAACCTGAAGGAAACCGAGACGCTCAAGCCGCAGGACTTGATTTCCATAAAGCCGATTGTTTCCGCCGTAAAGGAATTCTTCGGTTCTTCACAGCTGTCTCAGTTCATGGATCAGAACAACCCGCTTGCAGAGCTGACCCACATGCGCCGTCTGAACGCACTCGGTCCGGGCGGTCTGTCCCGCGACCGCGCAGGCTTTGAAGTCCGCGACGTTCACTATACCCATTACGGACGCATGTGCCCGATCGAGACGCCGGAAGGTCCGAACATCGGTCTTATCGTCTCTCTGTCTATTTTTACCCGCGTCAACGAGTACGGCTTCCTTGAAGAGCCTTACCGCAAGGTTGTGAACGGAAAGGCAACGAATGATGTTGAGTACCTGTCTGCCATGGACGAGGACAAATACTACATCGGACAGGTTACGGAAGGCATGAAGAAAGACGGCTCCTTCCCGACTGACCTTGTTTCCTGCCGCCATCAGGGTGACTACACCAGCCGTTCCCCCAAGGACATCCAGTACATGGATGTTTCTCCGCGCCAGGTTATCTCTGTGTCCGCATCGCTCGTTCCCTTCCTGGAGCATGACGACGCAAACCGCGCACTCATGGGCTGTAACATGCAGCGCCAGGCAGTGCCGCTGCTCTTCCCGGAACCGCCGCATGTCGGTACCGGCATGGAGCGGAAGACTGCATACGACTCCGGTGCCCTTGTGAAGGCGCGCCGCGACGGCGAAGTTGTCTGGGTTGAAAGCGACTGCGTCAAGGTGAAGCCGAACGGTGTAAAGGACGGCACGCTTGATGAGTATCCGCTGCTCAAGTACCAGAAGACCAATGCAGACACCTGTAACCACCAGCGCCCCACGGTGCAGGTGGGCGAAAAGGTGAAGAAAGGCGATGTGCTTGCCGACGGTCCTGCGACCTTCAACGGCGAGCTTGCCCTTGGCCGCAACATTCTCGTCGGCTTTGTGCCGTGGAACGGCTACAACTACGAGGACGCGGTGCTTATCAGTCAGCGCGTTGTTAAGGAGGACATGTATACCTCCGTGCATATCCACGAGTTCCAGACGGAAATCCGTGAAACCAAGCTCGGTCCTGAGCACATCACCCGCGATGTGCCGAACACGGCAGAAAAGACTTTGGATAACCTGGATGCGGAAGGTATCGTCCGCGTGGGTGCAAAAGTGCGCTCCGGCGATATCCTTGTCGGCAAGGTCACTCCGAAGAGCGAAACCGAAACAACTCCGGAATTCAAGCTGCTTAACTCCATTTTCGGTGAGAAGGCAAAGGAAGTCCGCGATTCTTCACTGCGCCTGCCGCACGGTGTGCAGGGTGTTGTTATAGAAATCCAGCGCCTCAAGCGTACCGAGGGCGACGAGCTGAACCCCGGCGTTGATGAGGTGGTAAAAGTTGTCATTGCTGACAAGCGTAAGCTGGTTGTCGGCGATAAGATGGCAGGACGCCACGGTAACAAGGGTGTTGTTGCCCGCATTCTGCCGATTGAGGACATGCCGTACCTTGAAGACGGTACGCCGCTCGATGTCTGTCTGAACCCGCTTGGTGTTCCGTCCCGTATGAATATTGGTCAGATTATGGAATCTGAGCTGGGACGTGCCGGTCAGCTTCTGAACGAATGGTACGATTCACCGGCGTTCCAGACACCGAGCCAGGAGCAGATTGCCGAAAAGCTGAAGGAAGCTGGGCTCAGCCCCGACTGTAAGCAGATTGTGCATGACGGCTTTACCGGCGAACCGTTCATCAACCCGATTTTTGTCGGCGTCATCTACTTTATGAAGCTGCATCACCTTGTTGACGACAAGATGCATGCCCGTTCAACCGGTCCGTACTCACTCGTTACCCAGCAGCCGCTCGGCGGTAAGGCCCAGTTCGGCGGCCAGCGTCTTGGTGAGATGGAAGTATGGGCACTGGAAGCATACGGTGCGGCGAACACGCTGCAGGAAATGATGACCATTAAGTCCGACGACATGAACGGCCGCTCAAAGGTCTACGAGTCAATCGTAAAAGGCGACCCGTCTGCGCCCATCGGCGTGCCGGAATCATTCAACGTCCTTGTGCAGGAACTCCGCGGCCTTGCGCTGGACTTCACCATTTATGACGACAAGGACAAGCAGATTGCCCTTACCGAGCGCGACCAGGAAATGATAGACAAGGCTGGCTCTGGTTTTGATAAGGAGAACGACAATGCGTGACATTCAGGATTTTGCAAGCCTCAAGATAAAACTTGCCTCGCCTGATACCATCAGGCAGTGGTCTTACGGCGAAGTCAAGAAGCCGGAGACAATCAACTACCGTACACTCCGCCCGGAGCGCGACGGTCTGTTCTGCGAGCGCATTTTCGGTACCACCAAGGAATGGGAATGCTACTGCGGTAAGTTCAAGAGCATCCGCTACAAGGGCGTCATCTGCGACCGCTGCGGTGTTGAAGTTACCCATTTCAAGGTCCGCCGCGAGCGCACCGGGCACATTGAACTTGCTGCCCCGGTGAGCCATATCTGGTACTACCACTCAGTGCCCAGCCGCATGGGCCTGCTGCTTGACCTGCAGGTGAACGCGCTCCGTTCCGTGCTGTACTACGAAAAATTCATCGTTATTGATCCGGGCGACACTGACCTTAAGAAGTGCCAGCTGCTCACCGAAGACGAATACATGCAGGCGCAGGAACGCTACGGCGGCTCCTTCACCGCAGGCATGGGTGCAGAAGCAATCAAGACGCTGCTGGATAACCTTGACCTTGATGCGCTTGCCGCCGAGCTCCGCGCCAAGATGCGCGAAAAGGGCCCCAAGAGCGACAAGCGCCTGCTGCGCCGCATTGAAATTGTGGAGAACTTCCGTTCTTCCGACAACAAGGCAAGCTGGATGATTCTGGATGTCATTCCTGTCATCCCCCCGGAACTGCGCCCGATGGTGCAGCTGGACGGCGGCCGCTTTGCTACCTCTGACCTGAACGACCTGTACCGCCGCGTCATCAACCGCAACAACCGCCTTAAGCGGCTGCAGAGCCTTTCCGCTCCGGATATCATTATCCGCAACGAAAAGCGTATGCTGCAGGAAGCCGTGGACGCACTCTTTGACAACAGCAAGCGCAAGCAGCGCGTGGTAAAGGGTGCTTCCAACCGCCCGCTCAAGTCTATCAGCGACATGCTCAAGGGTAAGCAGGGCCGCTTCCGCCAGAACCTGCTCGGTAAGCGCGTTGACTATTCCGGACGCTCCGTTATTGTCTGCGGCCCGGAACTGAAGCTGTGGCAGTGCGGTCTTCCGGAAAAGATGGCTCTGGAACTCTTCAAGCCCTTTATCATGAAGAAGCTTGTTGACAAGGGCGTTGTCTTCAATATTAAGAAAGCAAAGATGCTCGTGGAAAGTGAATCTGCGGAAGTCTACGCTGTTCTTGACGAAGTTGTGCGCGAACATCCGGTTATGCTGAACCGCGCTCCTACGCTGCACCGCCTTGGTATTCAGGCCTTTGAGCCGGTGCTCGTGCCGGGCAAGGCACTCAAGCTGCATCCGCTTGCCTGTAAGGCTTTCAATGCCGACTTCGACGGTGACCAGATGGCAATCCACGTGCCGCTCACACAGGCGGCTCAGATGGAATGCTGGACGCTCATGCTTTCTGCCCGCAACCTGCTTGACCCGGCAAACGGCAACACCATCGTTTACCCGTCTCAGGACATGGTTCTGGGTATCTACTATATGACTTCCATTAAGCCCAACGCAAAGGGTACCGGCAAGCTCTTCAGCTCCGTGGACGAGGTTCGCCTTGCTGCCACCACCGGTGCAATCGAGTGGCAGGCTGAAATCAAGGTGCATAAGAATGTCCTTGGTAAGGAAGTCCATAACGGTGAAGGCATTGACGGGCAGTACCTGCGTACGTCCGCCGGCCGCCTGCGCTTCAACGAGGCTATGCCTGACGAAGTTGACTTCTACAATGAGCAGATGAACGACAAGAAGCTCAAGAAGATGATTGAGGACGTTTACCATGCAAAGGGTGCGTGGCTCACCATCAAGATGCTTGACGCTATCAAGGAGTGCGGTTACAAGAACGCAACCTTCTTCGGCGCAACGCTCTCAATGGACGACATCATCGTTCCTGCCGAGAAGAAGTCCATGGTTGACGACGCAAATAAGGAAGTCGAAAAGATCGTTGACCAGTGGTCTCGCGGTGCCATTACCGAAACCGAACGCTACAACCGTTCTACCGAAGTTTGGGAGCGCACCAACGAAAAGCTCACCAACATAATGATGGACAACCTTGCAAAGGACAAGGACGGTTTCAACACCATCTACATGATGGCAACCTCCGGTGCCCGCGGTTCCAAGAAGCAGATTTCCCAGCTGGCTGCAATGCGCGGCCTGATGCAGAAGCCGAACGGCGACATCATCGAGCTGCCGATTCGTGCAAACTTCAAGGAAGGCCTGTCGGTTATCGAATTCTTCATCTCTACGAACGGTGCCCGCAAAGGTCTGTCTGATACCGCTCTGAAGACTGCAGACGCCGGTTACATGACGCGCCGTCTTGTTGATGTTTCCCAGAACGTCGTCGTGAATGAAGAGGACTGCGGTACCATCAACGGCATTGACTACACCGCTATAAAAGAAGGCGATGAAGTTAAGGAAACGCTGGCTTCCCGCATCGCAGGCCACTATTCAATCGAACGCGTGCTTGACCCTGTTTCCGGCGAGCTGCTGTGCGACGTGAACCAGTACATCGACGAGGCCCTTGCAGAGAAGATTGACAAGGCCGGCGTTGAAAAGGTAAAGATCCGCACGGTGCTTACCTGCGAGAGCAAGCACGGCATCTGCGTCAAATGCTACGGCAAGGATCTTGCCCGCAACAAGATAGTTGAAATCGGTGAGGCTGTCGGTACCATTGCCGCACAGTCCATCGGTCAGCCGGGTACGCAGCTGACGCTCCGTACCTTCCATACTGGTGGTGCTGCAGAAACGACTGCTGCGGACAACCACATCACCATGAAGTACGCCGTGCTCATCAAGAGTATCGCAGGTACGCATGTTGTGCAGGAGAACGGCGACTGGCTCTTTACCCGTAAGGGACAGATGGTGGTCACCAAGCTCTTCAACACCTACAAGGTTGCGGACGGCGACGAGCTGTGCGTGCAGGACGGTTCCCGCGTGCGCAAGGGCAATGCCATCCTGAAGCACGGCAACAAGGAAGTGACTGCTTCCGATAACGGCCGCATCATTATCCGTGACGGAGACGTTTTCCTGACCAGCAATGACCAGAAAGTGGACATCCAGAACGGTTCTACGGTCTATGCAAAGTATGCCGCTGTCGATTTCGACTCAGGCAAGGGCTGTGTTGTGCAGGCGAATGAGCCCGTCGGCGAGTTCGAGCTTTACAAGGAACCGATTATTGCGGAAGTCTCCGGCTACGTGCATTACGAGGACATCATCGAGGGCGAGACGCTGGAAGAGCACACTGACCCGGATACCGGCGTCACCGAGCGCACCATCAGCGACCTGCACCTTGATGTAAAGCAGCCGCGTGTCATCGTGACCGACGAGGACGGTAACGAACTCGGCAGCTACTACCTGCCGACCGGTGCCCTGCTCCAGGCTGATGACAAGCAGCAGATTAAGGCTGGCGAAACAATCGCTACGATTGCAAAGGAAGCTTCAAAGGCAAACGACATTACGCTCGGTCTTCCGCGCGTTTCCGAACTCTTTGAGGCACGCCGCCCCAAGAATCCTGCCGTCATTTCCCAGATTACGGGAACTGTCAAGTTCGGCAAGATTGTCAAGGGTAAGCGCACTATTATAGTAGAAGATGAATACGGCAAGGAATTCACGCACTTTGTTCCGATGACAAAGCGGCTGATTGTCCGTGACGGCGACCACGTTGAGGCCGGCGAGCAGCTGAGCGACGGCGCGATTGACCCGCACGACGAACTTGCCATCCTTGGCGAAAACGAACTGCAGAACTTCCTTATGGATCAGATTCAGTCCGTGTACCGCGCCCAGGGCGTTGCCATTAACGACAAGCATATCGGTATCATCATCCGCCAGATGCTGAAGAAGGTGGATGTCGTCTCTGTGGGTGATACAAAATTCATCTTCGGGCAGCAGGTTGACAAGTATACGTTCCATGAAGAGAACGAGCGCGTTATCAAGGAAGGCGGACAGCCTGCAATTGCACGCCCGATGTTCCAGGGTATTACAAAGGCGGCTCTTGCAACGGATTCGTTCATTTCCGCCGCTTCGTTCCAGGAGACAACCCGCGTTCTGACGAATGCAGCTATTGCCGGTTCCGTGGACCACCTGACCGGCCTGAAGGAAAATGTGACCATCGGCCACATGATTCCTGCCGGTACGGGTATGCGCCAGTATCATAACATCAAGCTCTCCGATGCTTCTACCGCTGACCTTGATGCGCAGATGCAGGAAATCCTTGAGCTTCGCCGCCAGGAAGAAAAAGCCCTGGCTATGCAGGCAGAGGAAATGAGCATGGCAGAGGCTGTTGGTCCCGGAGACGAGGACTGAGCCTGCGGGCGGGGCATGCTGCTCCTGCCCGGACAGTTCCGGGAGCCGCCGGTTTCCGGAACTTCTTTGCCTGAATTCTGCGGAATTCTATTGACGGATTGCCGTTGAATTCGGTAAACTGTTTGCACTTGTCGAATAGTTTTTGTATAACCGCCGGGATTATGGTGCCGGGGGTTCCGTATGTTATTTTTGTCCGAGGTGCTGCTCGGCATTATAAATAGGAGAATAGGCCGATGCCTACAATTAACCAATTGATTCGTAAGGGCCGTCATACGGCTGCCAACAGGACTAAAGCTCCCGCGCTTCAGTCCTGCCCGCAGAAGCGTGGTGTTTGCACACGTGTCATGACTATGACGCCGAAAAAGCCGAACTCAGCTCTCCGCAAGATTGCTCGTGTTCGCCTCAGCAATGGAATTGAAGTGACCGCATACATTCCTGGTATCGGGCACAACTTGCAGGAACACTCTGTCGTGCTCGTGCGCGGCGGTCGTGTAAAGGATCTTCCTGGTGTGCGTTACCACATCATCCGCGGTACAAAGGATACGCTCGGCGTTGAAGGACGCAAGCGCGGTCGTTCACGCTACGGTGCCAAGAAGCCGAAGGCATAATCTGTAAGGAGCTAGAAGAATTATGGGAAGACACAAGAAGTCAGTCAACCGTCCTGTTATGCCGGATGAAAAATACAACAGCCCTGTCATCACCAAGTTTGTGACCCGCATGATGCTTGATGGAAAGAAGCAGACTTGCCAGCGTGTCGTGTATGATGCTCTGGAAAAGCTGAAGGGCAAGACCGAAAAGGATCCGCTGGAAGTGTTCCTGAAGGCTCTCGATAACGTAAAGCCGATGGTGGAAGTTAAGAGCCGCCGCGTCGGTGGTGCTACCTATCAGGTGCCGATTGAAATCCGCGATGCTCGCCGCGAGGCGCTTGCAATGCGCTGGATGATCCAGGCTGCACGCTCACGCTCCGGTCATGGTATGGCCGAGACTCTTGCAGCAGAACTGCTTGATGCTTTCAATAACACCGGTTCTGCATACAAGAAGAAGGAAGATACACACAAGATGGCAGAAGCAAACAAGGCGTTTGCTCACTACCGCTGGTAGTAGATTCCTGTCTGACGAATCCCGCCGCTCCCGGCGGGATTTTTTTACACAAAAACGCAAGAATTTCCAATATTTTGCCCTTAACCCCTTGCATTAATTTCCTAAAAAGTATATAAATATAGCACTGTTACAGCGCCCAAGACGGGTGCATCCTGCATGTTTTATGCGGACGGGTTCTTTGAGATTGATGTCAGGCGGACAATACAGAGTGTTGTCTGGTAAAAATCGTAAAGTCAGCTTCTGAAGGAGCTTTCAGATTTTTACACCCGGTATGCGTAAGACTGCCGTTGACAGTCTTTGATTGGTGACGTAGACGGGCTTTCTGACTGTGCCTGCACTGAGCAGGCAGAAAGGCTCTGAGATACCAGACCAGTCATTGTGTGATGATGATAGGTGGTGCCGGCCAGCTGCTTCGAATTTGATGAAACAGATTTTTCGGCTTGTCCGTTCTTCCATTTATCTTCATTTTAATTACATCGGTTTAAGTGTGTATGCGAAAGCGGCGCGTTCCTTGGGAATGTGTTGTTTTCTGGCTTAAAGTGCAACACATGAAATCAATAGATGCCGCAGGAACATCCTGCAGGGCAAGGAGAAAATCATGGCAAAGGAAGAGTTCAAAAGAACTAAACCTCACATGAACGTTGGAACCATCGGTCACGTTGACCATGGTAA
>CADCQA010000315.1 GCA_902803415.1 uncultured Spirochaetaceae bacterium
CCGCTGATACCGTGCGGAAAACCGTAATAGTTTTCTATGCTATGTGCCTTTTCCAGCTGACTGGCGCCGTGGTGAAGCACCAGTACGGAAAGATTTTCCCGGCGGGCATAGAGCGCTGCGGAAATGCCGGCAGGTCCTGCCCCGATGATGATGATGTCGTACATGGGTGCCTCCTACAGCAGCGCCGCAATCTCGGCGTCGATTTTTTCCGGTTCCACGGTTGATTCAAAACGCCCGCTTACTGTGCCGTCCCGTGTCACAAGGAATTTGGTGAAATTCCATTTGATGTCAGGATTGTCCTTGTAGTTGGGATCGATTTTTGACACGACCGCCTTCATCAGCGCACCCTTTATGCCGGTAAAGCCGGTAAAGCCTTTCTGCTCCTTAAGGTAGCCGTAGAGAGGAAGCGCATCCGGGCCGTTCACTTCGATTTTGCTGAACTGGTCAAAGGAGGTGTGGTACTTGAGCTGGCAGAACTCGTGGATTTCATCGTCGTCGCCGGGCGCCTGATGCCCGAACTGGTCGCAGGGAAAGTCTAGGATTTCCAGACCCTTGTCATGGTATTTCTGGTACAGCTCCTCCAGTCCCTTGTACTGCGGAGTAAAGCCGCAGCCGGTGGCGGTGTTCACGATGAGCAGCACCTTGCCCTTGAAATTTGCCAGCGGAACCTGCGTGCCGTTTCTGTCCTTTGCTGAAAAATCATAGATTGTCATGTAAGCCTCCTGAGCCAGTCTCTGTCCAGGTGTGGGCCGCGTTTCGCGTGAACCCCTGAACCCTGTCTGGTGTTATTATATTGTATCCAATTTAATTTTGTCAACTGGTTTTGCAATTTTTTTTCTCAGCGGGTGAGTGCGGGGGATGCCGTGGCAATGATGAGGATGTGGGCGCGGGTATTTTTCCGCTGGGAGCGCTTTTTGTTTTGTACAGAACCCCTGATTCGAAAACGCGTCGATTTCAGTGTCCGTGCAGATATTCAGCGCAGCAGCTTCTCCACCGCATCCAGCAGCAGCTCGTCTGCGGGAAGCCATTTGACCGAGTGCAGCGTTTCTGCCGTCAGCCATGCAGCCGCATCGTGCTCCAGCAGGCGGAGCGTGCCGGCGGCAAGTGTGCAGCAGAAGCACTGCATGGAAAGATGAAAGTCCGGGTAATCGTATTCGATGGTGCCTGCGGGGGCGCCCACGCTGATGGTTGCAGCCAGTTCCTCCTGGATTTCCCGCCGGAGGGCAGCGGGGGCGGATTCTCCTGCTTCGATTTTGCCGCCGGGGAATTCCCACCAGCCGCGCCAGTCGCCATAGCCGCGCTGTGTGGCAAAAAGCTGCTTTGTTCCGTCATCGGCGGTGCGGAAAATCAGTGCGGCTGCTACGGAAACAGTTTTCATGCTTGTGCGGGGGCTACATGCCGCGGAAGCAGATGTTCACTTCAAATGAGCCCTGCCGCGTGGTAAAGGGCACGGCGATGACGCGCGTGGTGCGGGGCCATGGTATGACGTGGTTTTCGCCGGTGCGGACAACGGGTGCCGACACCGCAATGTTCTTCGTCGTGATTGCAGAAACGGCATTACCCGTGATGATATTCGTGAACTCGCTGACGAGCTGGTTTATCATTTCTTCGCGCTCTTCCGGCGTATCGACGGGAACCCCGGAGATTTCCAGCATCTTTGCTGCCAGAATCTTGTGCAGGCGGAATGCCACGACGCCGGTTTCGTCTCCGGAAACGGCGACCAGACCGGAAATTTCCCAGTTATGCCCGGCAACGGGGTCGAGCAGGTACGGCGCCTTGGGCTGAGGCATGATGTTGAACATTGTCGCAAATGCTTCCTCGCACGCGCTGAGGAAGGGATTGATAATAGAAACGTCCATATAACCAGTATATGCCATGTTCCCCGATAATGCAAAACTTTTCTGCAAATCCTGCGGCGGGGGCTGAAAAATGCTCGTGCATTTGCAGCCGCCTGCAAGGAAATTGCAGCAGATTGCATAAAATGCGCAGGAATCGGGGCGCCTGTGTGCTGCATGCTGCTCCCGGCCCGGTGTTCCGCTACTGCTCCTGGGACTGCGTACTGCGGTAGACTTCTCCGTATGTGTGGAAGCCCGACTGTATGATGACTTCGTTAATGTTGCTTTTTGTTACAATCTGCGGGTCAAGCCAGATGACGGGAATGTCCGCGTAGCCGTTGTTGATGACGGTGCCGCTGGGCACAAGTTCTTCCGGAGTTTTGCCCTTTGCCAGCATGACTGCGTATTCCGCCGTATCAGACGCAAGCTTGGTGATGGGCTTGTAGATGGTAAAATCCTGCTGCCCGCGCACGATGTTCTGGCAGGCGGCGATGTCTGCGTCCTGCCCGCACAGCGCTATGTGGCGGCCGGAATAATAGTTTTCGATGGCCTGCAGTACGCTGACGGCAACCGCGTCATTGCCGCATACGATTGCATCCGGTATGTCGCCGCTGGTAAGCACATGCACGGCTTCCTGGTAGGAAAGGTCGTAGTTCCAGCCGTCGGTGTAGAATGTGTCCATGATGTTTATGGGCTTGCCCGCAATGACCCTGCCCATGCCTTTTTTGATGAGCGTCATGTTGTAGTCTTCGTCCGGGCCCAGAATGCACAGCCAGCGCGGCCCCGCATTAAGCTTCAGGAGCTGGCGCGCCATCAGCTCTCCTACTTTTTCCGTGTTGACGGAAACGTACAGGCTGATGTCCGCATCCGTAATGAGCCTGTCGTAGGAGATGACGGCAATGCCGCGAGCCCGCAGCTTCTGAATGCTGTCCGTCAGGGAATCGCGCGCCTTTGCAACCACAACCACGGTGTCGACCTTGCGCTCCATCAGGTACAGAAGCTGCTTGTTCTGCTCTTCCACGCTGTTGCCGGCGTTCTGCACGATGACTTCCGCCCCCAGCTCCTTTGCGCGGTTCATGAACACGTCAAGGTCGCGCTGCCAGCGTTCCAGCGCCAGCGTGTCGATGGAAAAGCCTATGTTTACCTTGCCGTCATCCTGCTCAACCGGCTCCTTGCGGGGCGATTCCCTGCTGGCCTTGCTGCAGGAACTCAGCCCGGCGGCCAGCAGCATCAATGCTGGCAGCACACGTGCTGTTAGTATCAGAATCAAAAATCTTCTATTTCTTTGCTGCATCGCGGAACTCCGTCGGCGTCATGCCGAATTTATTTCTGAAAATCCTGCTGAAGTAATTCTGGTCGTTGTAGCCGACCGCTGCGCTCACTTCCTTTATGCTTGCCCGCGGTTCCTTCAGCAGCGCCCGTGCTTTTTCCATGCGCATGCCCGTCAGGTAGGAGATGTAGTTTTCATTCTTCTCCTCCTTGAAGAGCTTGCTCAGGTAGAAGGGACTGACGTTTATTTCCTGAGCAATGCGCTCCAGCGAAATGTCTTCTGCAAGGTGGGCGGCGATGAATTCCGCTGCTTTGCTGATGATCGGATTTTCCTGCTGCGACGAAATGCGCAGTACGGCGGCGGCACATTCGCTGCAGCGGCTCTGCACAAAAAGCTCCAGCTGCTCCATGCTGTTTTCGTTGCGCAGCACGGAGAATGCGTTGTCGAATGCCTCGTTGCGGTAGGATGCATCGATTTCCGTGGTGATGTTGCGCACGTTCACCAGCAGCTCGAAGAGTGCATTTTTTATCTTGTCCATGTCGCCGCCGTGCTGCCCGGCGAGTGCGCTGCAGTACGTTCTGACGAGCGGTGCCAGCATGGCGGGGTCACCGGAACGGATGCGCCCGAAAATCTTCTCTGCAATTTCCCCGGCGGAAGCCTTCTGCTCCGGCCGCTCCTGCACTGATTCCGCAAAGCGTATGCCGCCGTCCGCGGGCACGCTGTCAAGGACTTCCAGCGACTGGTTGTAGGCGGCGTTCGTGTGCGTTACGTCTGTTTCCAGCGTGCTTACACCCGCCCTGATGCCGGAGCAGATGTGGATGGAAAGCTGGCGGTAGATGTCGGTAAGCAGTTCTTCTACGTGCTGCTGGAGTGCGGTGCCCTTGCCGTCCGCATCCGGCAGAAAAGAGAAGAACACCACAATCCTGTTGAGCATGAAGGAGCCGATGATGCACTGCGCCTTTTCCGTCAGGATGCTGCGCAGCGTTGAGTAGACTTCGTACTGGTTCTTTGCCTCGATGCGCGGAATTTCCAGGCAGCACAGGCACCAGCTGCAGCCGATTATGTCAAAGTACGAGAAGTAGTCGGAAACATCCTTGCCGGTGCCGAACACGGCGGAGTAGATGAAGTCGCTTTCCACCATGGGCGACACAAGGTCGAGCTTCTTGTGCAGCTCTTCTTCGCCCGCAATCTGTCCGCGCTTTTTGTCTACCAGCTCCATTGCGCCGCGCACGGTTTCCGTAACGGTGTTGCGGTTCACGGGTTTTGTCAGGTACTTGTACGCTCCAAGGTTCAGCGCTTCCTGTGCATACTGGAACTGGTCAAAGGCACTCAGGATGATGACGACGGTGTCCGGTTTGGACTGAGCGATGTACTTGAGCGTTTCCAGTCCGTTCAGCCCCGGCATGTTGATGTCCATGAAGATGATGTCGATGGGATGCTTTGCCGCAATCTCCAGCGCTTCGGTGCCGGACAGCGCGGAATGCAGTTCCACCTGCGTGGGGAAATTCTTCTTGATGATGAATTTCAGGGAGTCAATCATTATCTGTTCATCGTCGGTAAGCAGTATGCTATACATTGTTCGGTATCCTTATCAAGAATGTGGTGCCGCCGTCGGCGTTGCCCAGTATATCAAAAACATCGTTGCTGTGGAAATAGAGCCGCAGCCGTGAGATGACATTCTGAAGTCCGGTTCCGGTACCAGCACCAGTATTACTGGTGGCGCCAGCGTTGCTGGCAGAGCTGTTGGCAGCTGAGCTGGCGGCTGCGGAGGAAGCGGACGGGGTGTCGGGGGCGGTAACCTCCGCCGTGCTTGATGCCTCCAATGCATTTGCGGTATTCCCCGCCGTGCCTGCTGCACCCGCTGCATTTGTGGTAGCTCCCGCCGTGCCTGCTGCACCCAATGCATTTGCGCTGCCGCTGTCGTCCGCGGCTGCGGGGGATTCCCCGCTCAGGATGCGCCGGCGC
>CADCQA010000316.1 GCA_902803415.1 uncultured Spirochaetaceae bacterium
ATGAGCCGCCGGCACTTTATGAGCCGCCGGCACTTTATGAACCGCTTGCCTTTGCTGCGGTAATTTCTGCGGAACCGCCGGAAACATCCGGGCTGCCGGTTCCCGCTGCGTGCATCAGCTGCGGCTCGGAAGCAGATGCTTCCCCGGCTGCGCTGCTCCGCTGCCTGCTCAAGGAAACCTGCAGATGAAAACGCCAGAAGACGAATACCGCTACGGAACGGCAGACCTTCCCAAGCCAAAGAATATATTTTTCTATACCTATGCCGCCACCATGAAGCTGGTGATGTACTTTATCTTCGGTACGGGCAGCATTGGGCTTGCCATTCTTCTCTTCCCGCTGATGAAGATTTTCCTGCATCCCCAGGAGCGCTTCCGCAAGTACGCCCGCCGCGCGGTATCTGCGACCTTCCGCTTTTTCATCCGCCTGATGTGTCTGGCCGGAGTTATGCGCGTCAGAATCAGCGACCGCGAAGCGTTCCGCAAGCTCCGTTCAAAGGTCGTCGTGGCGAATCATCCTTCTATTCTTGACATTGTGTATCTGGTTTCGCTTCTGCCGAATGCAGACTGCATTGTACGCGGCACGCTTGTGCGCACGCCCGTGGTGGGCGTTATCAGAAACCTGTATATCGTTAACAGCCTGAATTTCGACGACCTGCTGGAGCAGGCAAAGCGTTCGCTGGAAGAAGGCAACTGCCTGATTATATTCCCCGAAGGAACCCGTACGCCGCGCCATGGCACGAACCGCTACAAGCGTGGTGCGGCACGGATTGCCATCAAGACGGGCAGCAACGTGCAGCCGGTTTACATCGGCGGAAATGACAAGTACGGTCTGGGCAAGAACGATGCATTCTTTTCCTACAACAGGACGGAACGCTATTTCTACGACATCTGCCTGCTTCCGGAGATTGAGCTGACCGAGTACGCAGACCTTGAGCCGCAGATTGCCTCGCGCCGGCTGACCGAAAAAATGCACCGGCGCATTTCGGCAGAAGCATTCATGAGGGACAACCGGATTTTATGAAAAGACTGTTCCTTGCCGCTGCCATCCTGTTTTTTCTGCACATTGCTGCGTTTGCCGTAAGCCGGACAAGCGTGAACATCTGGGCGAATACACCGCAGCTGCCCGGTACCCGCGTCATGCTGGAAGTTACCGTCCCTGATGAGCCGAACGGAACGGCCGTCATCATCTGTCCGGGCGGAAGCTACCATCACCTTGGTGTGTTCAACGAGGGGCGCACGACGGCAAAATGGTTTTCGTCCCGGCACGCATCGACATTCCTGTTGTGCTACCGGACGGCGCAGGACAACTATCATTATCCGGCGATGATGCAGGACATTCAGCGTGCAATTCAGCTGGTGCGGGAACATGCCGGTGAGTACGGCGTGGATGCTTCCAAGATTGGTGTCATCGGTTTTTCTGCCGGGGGGCACCTTGCGCTGTGGTCGGGGGCAATCGGCGGCAGTGTTGATGAACTTGCCAAGCTTGGCATAGAGACGGATGTGAGCCTGCGCCCTGATTTTGTCATCCCCGTGTATCCCGTTGTTTCCATGCAGGATGACATCGGACACAAATGGTCCCGCAAAAGCCTGCTGGGGCGCTCTCCGTCGCAGCAGCAGAAGGATTCGTTTTCTATGGAACTGCAGATTCCTGTGGACATGCCGCCCACGTATCTTGTTGCCTGCAAGGATGACCGCGTAGTCTGTTACGAAAACAGCGTGCGGCTCTACGAAGCGCTGCAGGCACACCACGTGGACAGTTCCTTTGCAAGCTATGATAAGGGCGGGCATGGCTTTGGAATGCAGACGAATAAGGTGCTGTTCAGGGAATATCATTGGGCTGAGCAGCTTGCGCTGTGGCTTGAAGCGCGGGGATTTCTCTGAGCCGGAACAGGCGCGTGGATTACAGTCCTGCGGAATATAACGGCATATATGCCAGCGGTTTTTGAAACTGGCTCGGATATGGAGGTGACGGTATGAAATGCAGGCGTTCTTTTTCTATTCGGACATATACAATCCTCATGTGCTTTTCCATGGTCATGGTAACCTTTATGCTGATGGAAGGGTTGAATTCGTTTCATCAGCGGCGCGGCGTGGCGCGGTACGTGAACCAGGGCATACTCCTGATGTCCGGCCAGAAGTCCAAGGAACTGGACGACTGTTTTTCTGCCGTGGAACAGGCGGTGGAATCCGTCCGCAATTTTATGCTGCAGACGATTGATGAGGCAAAAATCCGGGACGATGCCGCATACGGTGCGGAATACGCAGCGGTGCTTTCCGAGGAACTGGAACGCTTTGGCTCGTTTCCGGCCGGAGTTTCCGCCATGTATTTTGCCCCGGCGCAGATTTTAGGCAGCAGTTTTGGCGGCGTCTACCTTGCCGGCGACCGGATGAATGGTTTTGCCGCCACCGGGCTGGGGGAATTTCCTCCTGCCGAGGAGCGGGAGCAGCAGCCCCTTCTTCCTGCGTGGTCGGATGCCCGCTATAATGCGGCCGTCCGGGATTCCGTCGTATCGTATATGCTGCCGGTATTCCGGGAGAACCGACTGCTTGGCGTCATCGGCATGGACGTGAGCCTTTCCGTGCTCAGTGCAATGCTTGCCGGACTTCCGGTGCAGGACATGCATGTTCTGCTTGCCGGTGAAGACGGCACTATCCTGTACCAGAGCGCTTTTCCTTCAAAGGAACATGCCCGCCGCAAAAAAGCCGGAAAGGGGAATTCGCTTCCTGAGCTGCTCAGCGAGGGCGAGCGGGATATCCCGCAGGATTTTTTCTGGGACGGCATGCGGCACATCGGCAGCGTGGCAGACCTGCACAACGGCATGACGGTGCTTATTGCTGTCCCGTATGCAGACATCATGCAGATGAACATGCTCATGCTGCTGGAGCAGGCCGGGCTGCTGCTTGTTACGCTGGCAATCCTTGTG
>CADCQA010000317.1 GCA_902803415.1 uncultured Spirochaetaceae bacterium
CACTAAAATACGATGTTTAAAATCGCGCTATTTGAGCGATTTTAAACTCGTTGACCTGAGCGGAAACGTAGTTTCCGAACAGGTCTAATGCGCGGACGCAGGGAATTTCCCTGTGGGAAGCGCATTTTTTGTTTTATGCAGCCCCAGGTTTTCTTCCAATGAGTTGACAAAGTTGGGGGAAAACTATACAGTAGTAATGCTGATTCCAGCATGGAGGGAGTTTCAAAATCAGACGAATTTTGAAACAGGCTGCATGAGAGAGTTCTGGTTTTTACCGGAATAATTTTATTTTATCTTAAAAAAAAGGGGGAGGGCGCTGTTAGCCCTGTTTGCCATGAAATTCTTGAAAAAGTCTTTCCCGGTGCTTGTTTTTGTTACGGTGGTACTAGCCGTTTCTTGTTCAAATAATTCTTCAAAGTCGTCTTCATCTGGTTCCGGTTCAGGCTCTGGTTCTACTGACAATTCTGTGGCGACCAGGTGGGAGCGGGGCAATTCTCTGCAGAATTATTCCAAAATCTATACATATACCTATCAGGGACCGATAACAGATGCTAACGGTACTCATAATGTTACCCGTACATACCGCCTTGGTTTGGCAAGTGCGGGGTTTATCCGCTGCGTGGTTTCGGAAGGTGCTGAGAAATGGAACATTTTGGAAGGTTATCAGGAGAATACCGGTCCTGACGGCGGGAACCTTTATTTTGTTGCCTGTGACTTGGATTGGTCGTATGTAACAGATAATTTGACGGCAACGACAGACGGCAGGGATATCAATATAAAATTTTCTTGGGCTGAGGCAAAGAAATTCATGTGCGACAGCTACTCTGTCTACGAAAATCCCTATGATACCTCTTCCCGGCGTATTGCATATTTCCCCGGTATTGCGCAGTCAAACCTTCCGGGTACTGTTGTCTTTAACCGCGAATAGTCCTTCTTCTGCCGGGCATGCTGTTCCCGGCACCGACGGGCCGGTTCCACCCTTCCGGGGGGATCCGGCCTGCACTATTTTAAAACAGGCTTTCCTGTGCTGCGTGCCGCGGGGTATTTCCCTTGCAGATATTTCCCGAAAAAAAAGTTTGACAATTCCCATAGCCCGGCATATAATGAAATCATAATATAACCCCTTGGGAGGCCAATTTTGGCAAAGGTAGAACTGAAGGGTATTGGCAAGATCTATGACGGCGGCGTTCGTGCCGTCCAGAATGCCAATATCACCATCGAAGACCGCGAATTCTGTGTATTCGTCGGTCCCTCTGGATGCGGTAAGTCAACGACTCTCCGCATGGTTGCTGGTCTGGAAGATATCAGTGAAGGCGAGCTGTACATTGACGGCGAGCTGATGAACGACGTTCCGCCGAAAGACAGGAACATCGCAATGGTTTTCCAGAATTACGCTCTGTACCCGCACATGACGGTGTATGACAACATGGCATTCGGTCTGAAAATCCGCAAGATGGATAAGGCTGAAATCCAGCGCCGTGTTGATGAAGCTGCGAAAATCCTTGGTCTGGTGCAGTACCTCGACCGCAAGCCGAAGGCACTTTCCGGTGGTCAGCGGCAGCGCGTGGCAGTTGGCCGCGCTATCGTCCGCAACCCGAAGGTCTTCCTCTTCGACGAGCCGCTGTCAAACTTGGATGCAAAGCTCCGCGTCACGATGCGTGGTGAAATTGCTGCACTGCACCAGAGACTGCAGGCTACGATGATTTACGTTACCCACGACCAGATCGAAGCTATGACGATGGGTACAAAGATTGTCGTTATGAAGGACGGTCATGTCCAGCAGATTGGCGAACCGCTCTATCTGTACAACCACCCGATCAACAAGTTTGTTGCAGGATTCATCGGTTCTCCGCCAATGAACTTCCTCTCAGTGACAATCAAGAAGGTCGGCGATAAGATTGTTGCAGATGAAGGTTCATTCGAACTTACCCCGACTGCTGCCCAGCAGGAAGCCCTGAAGGCGTATGTCGGCAAGGAAGTGTACTTTGGTGTACGCCCTGAAGATCTTGTGTACTGTGAGTCTCCTGCTCCGGAAAGCAACATGCAGATGAAGGTGACCAACAAGGAGCCGCTTGGTGCCGAGACACACCTGTTCCTCGCAACAAAGGGACAGAATGTGATTGCTCGTGTGCAGGCTTCAGCAAAGGAATCCTTCAAGCTCGGCGAGACGGTGAATTTCAAACCGACGATGGAGCGTTGCAAGTTCTTTGTGAAGAATCCGGAAGATCTGGATGCAGAGCTGAATATCTGTGAAAAGATTGATGCTCCGTGGCTCAAGAACCCGCTGACTGGTAAAGTCGGCTACGACAAGACAACCGTGGCTGATGCAGCAGCAAACTCATAAGCCTCTGGCAAAAGCTTGATGCAGCAAAGGCGCCGCTGGGAAACTGGCGGCGCTTTTTTTATCCCCGATTGTAACACCCGTCTTTTTCTGGTAGAATACTGCACTATCTATGGAAAAGACTGTTAAGACAAATTCTATTGTATTATATAAGAATACCGCTGCTACCGTCACCGGCGATGCGGTGAACGGCAAATATCCCGTCAAATTCCGTTCTGCCCCGGCTTCCGGGACTAAGCCTGCCCAGTATGCAGTGCAGAATCTCCGCCCCAAGGATTTCCTGCTGCTGCATGAAGGCCCGGTGTCTTCGCTGGAGCAGGCGCTGCAGTTTGCCGATGCCAATGCTCCGCAGGAATCCGAGCTGTACAGTCCGGACACGGACAACGCCCTTGCTGCCCAGGTCCGCGAAACCTATGAACTGCTCATGTCGGATGAAGAAACTGCGGCAGCCCCCCTTTCATTTGAGGAACTTGCCCAGCTGGTGCGCGGCAACTTCCCTGCGGATGAAGCCTGGGGCATATATGTGGCGCTGAAAAACACGCTCTGGTTCAGCCAGGACCTGAAGGCGCAGCTGGACGGCAGGCTGGTTTTCCTGCCGCGCCCGCAGGATGAAATCGATGCTTTGGTCCGCAAGGCCGATGAAAAAGGGCATGAGGCCGAATTGAGGGAGGCTTTCCTGGTGCGCCTGAAATCCCGCCGCCTGCAGCTGCCGGAAGACGGCACCTACATGGGGGATGTGGAGGCGCTTGCCCTTGGCAAAACCGACAAGAGCCGCACGATGCATGACGCGCACCTGAAGGAAACGCCGGAAGCTGCGCACCGCCTGCTGCTGGAAACCGGCATTTGGGGAATCACCAGAAATCCCTACCCGCTGCGCTGGGGGCTTTCCACGCAGTCTGCGACGGAAGGACTTGAATCGCCGCCGGAAGAAGAGCGGCTTACGGTTGCAGGAACCGCGTGGGCTATCGACAATGCCTGGTCTGCCGACCCGGATGATGCGGTTGCCTTTGACGGTACCTACCTGTGGGTGCATATTGCAGACCCCGCATCCACCGTTATGCCGGACAGTTCCATCGACAAGGC
>CADCQA010000318.1 GCA_902803415.1 uncultured Spirochaetaceae bacterium
GAGCCGGTGCAGGTGTTCATATTCGGCAGCAGCGGGGATTCGGTGAGCGCCAGCGTTTCTGTCCTGAATGCCGACGGCGGGGTGCTTGCCCAGATTGAGCGCTCGTGGAATTCCGCGGGAATTTCCATTGATTTTATCACGGTCAGCTTTGCTTCCCGCACGCTTTCCTTCCCGGAACGCGTATATGCAAACCGGATGATGTCTGTCTCAACCCGCTCCGGCGTGTCGCTTCCCCGCTATTACATGCGGGGCGGCAGCTGCCAGCTCTTTGCGTCTGCATACCGGCCGCTGCCGGAAAAAGAACAGCGTGCGCGCGATTTTCTTGCGGACTTTGCGCTGTCTCCGGCAGCCCATCTGTTCCGCTCCTTTATAAAGGTGCAGACCGTAAACCTTTCGTACTGTGTTCCCGGCCGGGCCTATTCCATCAAGGCAGAGCCGAACGGGAACCTTTTCCTGTATCCGGTTACCTACTGAGCGCTTTCTGCGCCTCTTCCCCGGAAGTAAAGTCTGTGGTAAAGAAATCCGGGCTGACGGCGCTCATGTTCAGGCGCATCTCCCAGTGCAGGTGCGGGCCGGTAGCAAGTCCCGTTGCTCCGCTGAGCCCCACAAGGTCTCCTGCTTTTACGCTGTCGCCGACTTTTACCTTCAGTTCGCTCATGTGGTAGTACAGGCTGTACAGGCCGGGCAGGTGCTCTATCACTACGCTCCAGCCGGTGGATATGCGGTCTTCCGCCATTACGACTTTGCCCGCAGCGCAGGCAGTGACGGTGCTTCCCGTGGGCACGCCGTAGTCTATGCCGTAGTGCAGGCTGGTGGAAGACTTGCCGTTTGTGTAGGTGTAGACGCGCCTGTCCGCAAAGAATGAGGTGCGGCGTGTTGCCGGAGTAGGCGGCGTGTATGCTTCCGTCTGGTATACGGAGGCTGCCGTCACCGTGCCGAGTATGGCGTTCAGGCGGTTTATCTGGTCATTCCGCTTTGTGCTGGTGTCCGTCTTGATGCTGGTGTTGCGTTCGTCCAGCGGGATGGTCTCGCTTACAAAGTCTTTGTGGTCGAGCGCGAAGGGCAGTTCCAGCGTTTCCGCGGTACCGTCCGGCAGCGTGTAGCTTACATTCAGGTGGTAGCTGTTCTTTTCCTGCCACCAGGAAGAAAGGGGAATGCCGCAGAGAAATGCCGCCCTGCATCCGCCGTTCTTTTTTGTCCACGTTTCAGAAGGAAGCGCGTAGAATTCCGCCTTGTCCAGCCGTTTTTCGCCAAGGTAGAGCGCAAGCTGCGCTTGTGCCCCTCCCAGTTCCTGCAGTGCCTTGCGCTGGCGCTTTGCATCCTGCGTAAGGTAAAGGCGGACGAATACCGCGTCTCCGGGGCAGGCCCTGTCGTTGTAGAACACCCGTATGCCGTAGTCCTTGCGTTCAAAAGAAGCTTCTGCACCTTGTGCCGCTGCCAGGCACAAGAGAGCAGCCGCTATGCAGAAAATATGCTTTTTATTCATCTGTTGTGACTCCTTTATGAAAAACCTTCCAAAACGGTTCCTGTTACAGAGCCAGTTTTAAAAGTCTCTTACTTTTGAAACTGGCTGTCAGTGCCGGGCACTTTTCATCATGTCTACGATGATAAGCTGGGGAATTTCTGCGCCGTTGAATGTGTTCCGGTCAACATGGAACAGCAGGTCAACGCTGTCGCCCACCTCAAAGTCGCGGTGCAGGCGCGCGCCTTCGTTCCAGAACAGCGCCGGCCATTTGCAGCTGCCCGCCCCGACGGTTATTTTCAGGTGCTGCTTTTCGCCCTTGCCCATGATGATGGCATCAAGCACCGGCAGCCCCCGCGTCATGAAGAGCAGGCGGGCATTTCCTTCGCCGAAGGGCTCAAAGAGGTCGGCAACGGAAAGCAGGTCGGGCGTCAGGTAGGCGGGCGGAATTTCTGCATCCACGTCGTAACTGTCTGCCCGCGCTTCATCCAGCGTAATGGATGCGGACAGTTCCTTCAGGCGCGCCTCGAATTCCGCAAGGCGTTTCCGTTCAAAGCTGAATCCGCCTGCAAAGGTATGCCCGCCGTGGTTCAGAAACAGGTCATCCATCTTGTTCAGGAAAGCCGTTACGTCAAAGCCGCGGCAGCTGCGCATGGAACCGATGGCCGTATTTTCCACAAAGGTAACGGTCATGGCGGGCACATTGTATTCGGACACCAGCCGCCCTGCAAGTATACCGCTGACTCCGCGGTTTATCCGTTCATCTATGACCACGCAGAGCTTATCGTTATGCAGCGGGATGGACGTTTTTGCCTGCAGCTCTGCGTAGCCGTAGGCATCTGTGGAAAGCTGCTTGCGCTCCATGTTCAGTTCCGTTATCCTGCGCGCAGCGTTTTCGCGGAACTGTGCGTCTTTTGAGGTAAAAAGGTCGGCAGCAAGTTCCGGATGCCCCAGCCGTCCGGCCGCGTTCAGGTTTGAAACTATCGTCCAGCTGACGTCCGTGGAAGCGATGCGCTTGCCCAGCATGTTCAGCTGCGACATCAGCTCGATCAGGCCCTGCCGCGGGCGCCCGGCGTTTATGCTGGCAATGCCTTTCTTTACAAAGATGCGGTTTTCGTCCTTCATCGGCATGATGTCTGCAAGCGCTGCCAGTGCCACCAGCTGCAGGTCTTTTTCTTCCTGCGCAGCAAAGGCGGGAAAGTCCTTCCGCATCTGCTGCTGCACGTAGGTAACGTAGATATTGTAGAAGCCGCCGATTTCCGTGGGCGCATGGTTTCCGTAGCGTGCAATTTTTGACAGGCCCATGAGTTTTGAAAGCGGCATCGATGCGAACTGCGGAAAAAGCCGGGCTGCTTCCGGGCGCACGTCAAAAAGGTTGATGTCTGCCCCGGTACCGAAGCAGCTGGTAAGCAGGCGGTGCTGGGTCTGGGCGTCCCACACCAGGATAAGTTCCCCCTGCAGGTAGTCCGGCAGGCGGGTTTCCGCAATTCCCTGCGCGCCGGGCACCACCGTTTCGTCAAGGCGGCTTACCGGCACAAGGTTCCGGAGCTTGATGCAGGAGATGGTACAGGAATCTGCGGAACCACTATCCGGCATGGCATGCAGGAGCGTTACCTGCTGCTTGTACCACTTGCTCTGGCTGAAGCGCAGCGCGCTTACCAGCTTGTATACGACCGCACAGCCGGAGATATCCGGGAATGGGTAGCCGGAGCCGGGGCACTTGGGGTTTACGATGATTGCCGGGGCAGGCAGCTCGGCAGGGGCATTGTGGTGGTCAACGATGATGACGTCCAGCCCCAGCTCCCCGGCGTGTGCTACCTCTGCATTGTTCGATATGCCGCAGTCCACGGTGATGATGAGCGTGCCGCCCTCCTGCGCAAAGCTGTCCACTGCTTCCATCGAAAGCCCGTATGCTTCGTCCCCGGCGGGCAGACGGTAGCGCACATCAATGCCCATGCCGGAAAGGCAGTCGTGCAGCACGGTGGTGGAGCTTACCCCGTCAACGTCGCGGTCGCCGAATATGAGTACCTTTTCCTGCTCTTCCTTTGCGTCAAGTATGCGGTCAACGGCATCTTCCATCGAAGTGAACGAGAAGGGACTGTGCTGGAAGCGCAGGTCATCCTCCATATAATAGAGCAGCTCCTGCCCGGCCGTTATGCCGCGGCGCACTAATATGCTTGCGGTAAGCGCGTCAATTCCGTATTTTGTTTCCAGCGCTGTAATGTCCGCCTTTGAAATCTGTTTCTTGTTCCAGATAGACACGTAAAAAATCCTTGTATGCTGTTCCGGGCATGCCCCGGAAAGGCAGCCCCTGCAGAGATGGTGCTATTATAGCGCATCGTGTGTTTTTTTTCTATATGTTTTTGTGTGGCAGTGGCACAGGTACGGCATAAGGAATGCGCGGAAGCGGGGTTCTGCCAGCAGCCGCCATTTGTAACGCGGTGCGGTACAACCGGCGGCTGCTGGCAGGTTCCCGCTGGGAGCGCATTCCTTATGCCGCCCCTCTACGGCAGCACGTAGAACTTCGCGCCGTTGTGGGCAGCGAACGAGTAGGGTGCGCTGCCGTCTATGCCGAAGTCTTTGGTGCTGTCGCTTGTGTAACCGCCGTCAAGGTCAAAGCCGTAATTGTGCCTAAAGCCGGAACCTTTGTTGTTAAGAGTGGGAGTGCCGCTTGTGCCGCTCTTCCACTTAAAGGTTATGTTGTCGGCATTCGTACCGGTGATCGTCATGGCACCGTACTTTCCGCTATTGGTCTTGAACACAATTATCTTGCCTTGCAGCGTCGTGAAATTGCTTGCAATGGTTCCGTTGTTCATATTGGTCTCGTAGGCCTTTATGTCGTCGACGCTGATGTTGTTTATGCTCAGTGTCTCCCACTGCGCGGTGAGCGTCACATTGCTGTCGGGCATGGAGAATGTCTTGGTGCCCGATGAGCTGTAGGTGGTGGAACCGTACTTCCATCCGCTGAAGTGTTTGCCGCTGAGCGTGAGCGCCGTGAACTTTACGGTGACGGTGTCCCCCTCGTAGTAGGTCTTCGTGTCGGTGGGCTGCGTTCCGACGCCGCTCCCCTTGTTGTAGGTAACAGAATGCCCCTGCTTCCATAGTGCGGTGAGCGTCACATCGCTGTTGGGCATGGTGAATGTCTTGGTGCCTGTTGCGGTGTTGGTATAAGTGCTGCTGCCGTTCTGCCATCCGGCCAGCTTGTAGCCGGAGCGCAGGGTGCCGCCGCTGTCTGTGGGGAACAGCACTGTTACCGTGTCGCCCTCGAAGTAGTCGGTGCTGTCGGTGGGCGGCGTTTGGCCTGAAACGCTGGAGCCGTAGCTGTAGGTAACGTGGTAGATTTTTTCCCACTGTGCGGTCAGGGTTACGTCGGAACTGCCCATGGTAAAGCTTGTGGTTCCGTCAGATTTGTAGGTTGTGGAGCCTTTCTTCCAGCCTGTAAAGCGGTAGCCTGACCGTGTGGGTACGGGCGAGAACTTGACATCCACGGTTTCGCCCGCACTGTATGAACTGCTGTCGGCTGGCACACTAGACGTTGAGTCCATGTCCGGTGCGCTGTAGGTGACGGTGTGCACCTTCATCCAGCTTGCGCTGAGCGTTACGTTGGCTGCGGGCATGGTAAAGCTTGTGGTGCCGCTGGATTTGTAGCTTGTGGTTCCGTCAGTCCAGCCTATAAAGCGGTAACCTGACCGTGCGGGTACGGTCGAGAACTTGACCGTTACAGTGTCGCCCGCGAAGTGGTAGGTGTTGTCGGCTGGCACACTGGACGTTGCGTCCTTGTCCGGTGCGCTGTAGGTAACTTGGTATCCCTGCTCCCACTGCGCGGTCAGGGTTACGTCGCTTGCGGGCATGGTGAATGTCTTGGTGCCGGTCGTAGTGTTGGTGTATGTAGTGCTGCCGTCCGTCCAGCCGGTGAAGCGCCATCCGCTGCGGGTGCCCACGGTGAAGTTTACAGTCACGTTGTCGCCTTCGTGGTAGGCCTGCTGCGCGGGCACGCTTATCGTTGCCGAGGAAACGCCGTCATCATATTTGACGACGGGGAGCTTTGTCCACTGCGCGCTGAGCGTTACGTCGGTATCGGGCATGGTGAACGTGCTTGTTCCCGTTGGCGTGTAGAGGGTGCCGCTGCTGTCCTTCCAGCCGGTAAAGTCGTAGCCGGTGCGGATGTCTGTTGCAACAAACTGCACGGTAACGCTGTCGCCGGGGTGGAACGCGGTCTCTGCGGGCATGGTGATGGTTTCCGCTGCCACGTTGTCGTCGTATTTGACGACGGGGAGCTTTCTCCACTGTGCGTACAGCGTCACGTTGGTAACGGGCATGGTGAACGAGGTTGTTCCTGTTGGCGAATAGAGGGTGCCGCTGCCGTCCTTCCATCCCACAAAGTCGTAGCCGGTGCGGATGTCTGTTGCAACGAACTGCACGGTGTAGCTGTCCCCGGCACGGCACGGCTCGCGTGCCGGCATGGTAATTTCTTCCGATGCAACGTTGTCGTCGTAGGTGACGGTGGGCCAGTCCGACCACTGTGCGGTAAGCGTAACCGGGCTGCTGCCCATGGTGAATGAAGTTGTGCTGCCCGGCGTGTAGAGGGTGCCGCTGTTGTCCTGCCAGCCGATGAAGTTAAAGCCTGATCTTGTTCCGATGGTGAACTTTACGGTAACCCTGTCGCCTTCGTGGTAGATTTCCTGCGCGGGCACGGCAATGTCCGCGTTTGCGTCCGCGTCGTCGTAGGTAACGGAAAGCCGTTCCTGCGCCAGGTACTGCGCGTAAAGCGTTATGTCTCCGGCGAATGTGCCCGGCTCAAATGAATTTCCGGTAACCTGTATGGGGTTTGCGGCGCTCACAGGCTCGTCCTTCAGCGTCCATCCCTGGAAGGTGTAGTCGAAGTTTGCCGCGGTAAAGACCTG
This sequence comes from uncultured Spirochaetaceae bacterium, assembly GCA_902803415.1. Lineage (GTDB taxonomy): Bacteria > Spirochaetota > Spirochaetia > Treponematales > Treponemataceae > Treponema_D. The sequence goes on from CADCQA010000318.1 coordinate 6,367, forward strand.
TGAGGCGGGGGAGGGCAGCCGGGCCGTTGCTGTGTTTGAATAGGTGCTGTCTGCGCTGCCGCTGAGTACCGCACCCGGTACGCTGCTGAATGCGCTTGCCACAGCGGTATGCAGCTGGTATGCCACGTACATGATGATTGTCGTCTGGCCGGTTGACATGCTGTATGTTGCCGATGCCGCATGCAGGCTGCTGTAGGCCAGCGGCGTTCCGCCTGCACTTTTTACCGTTATCGTTGCCTCTGCCCTGACCGGCAGACTTTTGGGGATGTTCTCCAGCACATAGGCTTCGCTGTCGCCGTACGTGAATGTATGTGTGAGCGCGGTGCTGCCGTTTACGTAGACCGTTACCTGGTACGTTTCCCATGTGACGGGGGAACCGCTTGTGCTGTCCGTGTAGAGTGTGTCTGGCAGCGGGTGTATTGCGATGAATCCGAGTTCTGCGGAAGCAGGTGCGCTGCTCAGTCCCAGCACATCCGTGTAGTAATCGGTGAAACCGTCTTCTGCCACTGCGTAGGAGTTGGTATCAGAACCAAGGACTATGTCCGGTGCGCTGCCGGATGTGGTTCCGCCTGACCTGGTGCTGCCGCCGGAATTGCCGGATCTGCCTGTGTTTGCCGTGCCGGATGATGACGATGAGCCGCCCCCGCCGCTGTATGCTTCACCGCCCTGCGTGTTCACTGCATGGGCGCAGGATGCAAAAAGCAGTGCGGCACAGAGAATCAAGAGGTACGCAATTTCTGCTGCTGTATGTTTGGACGTGCGTGTGCGCACCATTGACTTTTTTTCTCCCCACCGACCGATACTTTTGCCACTACTATTTATTATAATGCCCATTCTTCGCGCTGTCAATGAAAGGGGTAAATAATGTGCAGGTTTTCTGCATAAAACCGGACGATGCTGGCGGATGATTGCAGCTTCTGCAGTATGCTTGAAGACTCTGAGGCGGACAGCAGCTTTTTGTGGGCAGATGCAGGGCAAAGACGGAGCCTCTACAGTATGCCCATGCCGCTTTCCAGCGTACGCAGCCTGCAGCCTGCCGCCTGTTCTGCAAGCGTGAACAGCAGCTGCTTGAGCTGCCATGCCGTCTGCGCACTCAGCGTAAGGGTGCGTACCGCACCCGGCGTCTGTGTGTTCAGCGCTGCAAGGTAGTGGAGCCCTTCCCCCGAAAGCTCAAAGCGGAAAGCCTGCTGCCCGGCGGCGGAACTGGTGCCGCTGCATTCCGGGCACACAAAGCCGTTTTCCGCCGGGATGCAGCATGCTGCCGTCTGCTGCACGCCCGCTTCTGCCCGGAGCCTGCTGCCGCAGCCTGCACAGCTTTCCGTGTCCGGCTGCACGCCCAGCAGTCCAAGGTAGCGCCACAGGAAACGGAGCAGCCCCAGCCGCGCACCGTCTTCCGTGCTCCGGTCAATGCCGTCTACCAGCGCCTTCAGCAGTATGTAGGAAGCGTGTTCGTCGCCCGCGCAGCGCGTTTTCAGCACCAGCTCCGCGGCAAGGTTTGCCGACCAGATTTTGCAGAGGTTTTCGTGCAGGGAATCATGGCAGTCCGTCACGTCAAAGTCCGTGATTTTGCGGGAATGGCGGCCTTCGTCGTCGTAAATCCAGAGCGTACCCGTATTGAAGGGCTGTACCAGCGAGCGCAGCCTGCTCTTGGGGCCGCCGTACAGTGTGGCGTGGAACAGGCCCAGCGTGTCGGAGATAACCTGCACCGTGCGGTTGTTTTCTCCCTGCTCTTTTACGTTCAGAATTAACGCCTGTGTGCTCTTGTTCCGCTCTGCCATACTGGACATTCTAGCGGTTTTATAGTATAATGAAAAGTAGTAGTTTAAAAGACGTGTTTTTAAACTGCCTTGAAAACTGTTGAGGTGTTTTATATATGATTTTCCCGCTTGAAGACTTGGTCCGTTTTAAGGGCAGCATCTATGAGATTACGGCAGCCGCGAGCCGCCGTGCATACCAGCTTGCCATGCTGAAGGATCCTGTCGTAGAAGAGAATGACGGAAAGGTCGTGAGCCTTGCGGCGCGCCAGCTCTTCACTGATGAGGTTCAGTACCGTATTGAGCATCAGGCCCGCTGAGTGCCGGCCGTACAGTGATACCTGTCGTCGTTATATTTGCGCCAACCGCATGCGGAAAGACTGCGCTTGCCCGGACATTGTTCGGCAGGAGCAGCCTTTCTCCTTTTAAAGGCCGTGGCGAAGTCGTAAGCGCAGACAGCCAGGCTGTTTACCAGGGAATGGATGTGGGCACGGCAAAGCCTTCCGCCGCTGAACGCGCAGACATTCCCCACCACCTGCTTGACCTTGTAACGCCTGACGTGCAGTTCGGCGTGGGGGAATTCCTTGCTGCAGCAGATGGTGCCTGCCGGGATATCCATGCGCGGGGAAAGCTTCCGCTGCTGGTCGGCGGCA
>CADCQA010000319.1 GCA_902803415.1 uncultured Spirochaetaceae bacterium
ACTTTATGTAACTACATATACCAGTATAACATCATGCGGGGAAATTTCAATTGCAAACCTGGGGTTTCCTCAAAGTTTCCTTGGTTTCTCTCGCGCCGCCCGGCATCCCCATGCAGTGGGAAAACACACAACAAAAATGCGCTTCCATCGGAAAACCGCCCGTCACCGCGGTTGTAACGCTGCGCGTTACAAAGGCGGCGCCGTTCGATTTTCCGATTCCGCACATTTTTGTGTTGTTTCCGGCACATCTTCCTGTAAACCTGCTGCCTGCAGCGGCATTCCGCGGGGATTGCAGTTTTCCTTAGGGAAACAGCTCTCTGGCCGGTGAAAAGCCAGCCCCCTTCCATTTCAGCTGGCCCTCTGCAGGAAAGCGCTGCAAAACCGCCTTTGGCTTCCAGCCCCATACAGCAGTATTGTTCCCTGACTGCCCTGCAAACAATATTTCTTGTTTTGCGGAGGAATTGGGGGTATAATAGAGGTATGCTTTTTTCTGCCCGTACCCGGCGGCTTGCAGCAACAGTGTCCGCAGCTTGTATTATTTTTTTCACCGCCCCCTGGAATGCCCCGGCCGAAGGGACTCACACGAAGCCTGTACGCGTAGGCTATTATGAAAACGAAGTCTTTCAGGAAGGGGCACGCCCGGATGCCGTCAAAAACGGCTATGCTTACGGCTATTACCGCAAAATCTCGGAATACACGGGCTGGAAATACCGCTATATTTATGGAAGTTTCAGCGAGCTGTACCAGATGCTTCTTGACGGCGACATCGACCTGCTTGCCGGGCTGGCCTACACCAAGGAGCGCGAAGGACTCATCAGCTACCCGGACGAAGGCATGGGCAGCGAAAGCCTTAATCTGATAAAGCACGATTCCGACACGGACATCACCGCGGCATACGAAACGCTCAACGGGCACAGCATAGGCATCCTGAACAGCGCCATGCTCAGCAGCCTCCTCTCATTCCTTAAAATCCACCACATAGAGGCAAATGTCATCACATTCAATGACTATGAACAGCTTCTGCAGGCTTTTGACACACACCAGATAGACATTCTTGCGGCAGAGGGCGACGGAGCGTATGCCCGCCGCCACACGCAGATTATCTGTACCTTCGGGCAGTCAGACTACTACCTCTGCGTGAACATACAGCGCCCCGACCTGCTGGAAAAACTGAACGAAGCTCAGACGGCTCTCAAACTGGAGGAGCCGAATTTCCTGTCCACGCTCAGAATGCGCTACCATCCCGGCAGCGTGGCAAACCAGAACTTTTCCGCCGGCGAAAAGAAATGGCTGGACACCCACACGGAGCTGCACGTGGGCTACCTTAAAAACTACCTGCCCTACAGCGCCACTGACGCGCAGGGAAACGTTACCGGCATCGTAAAAGACATGGTTCCGGAAATATTCACAAAACTGGGAATCGACGGCATGGACATACAGTTCATCCCCTGTACCAGCTATTCGGAAATGATCAGGGGCATCACTTCCGGCACGTTCGACATCATCTTCCCCGTGGGCGGAGGCCTGTACTATTCGGAAGAAAACGGCATTTACCAGTCAACCCCGGTCGTAACAACCTCGGTAACGATTGTGTTCCGTAAGAATATAAACAAAGAAGCGGCGGGAAACCTTGAAGGACTGCACTTTGCCATAAACCAGAACAACAACATGCAGTACTACTATGTAAAATCCAATTACCCCAAGGCGGAAATAGACTTTTACACTTCTATGGAAGCATGTCTTGATGCCCTTGTGCGCGGGGAGTCGGACTGCACCAAGATAAACGGTGTGCGGATTGACTTGCTGGAAAAGCACAAGTACCGCGACCTTCCCCTGCGCCAGCTTCCCGGCACGGACGACCGCTGCTTTGGCGTGCTCATCGGCAACGAAGGGCTGCTTAAGCTCATCAACCGGGGCATAAACATGCTTGGTTCCGAATACATTCAGGACAAGGTTTACCACTACACGCAGGGACTGTTCACCTACTCCACCGCAGAATTCATACAGGACAACATCTGGATTTTCTCATTCATCATATTCGCAGCGGTCTTCTTCATCATAGCCATACTGCTGCGGGACAGCAGGCACTCGCGGGCAATCGCCGAAGCCGCCCAGAGTGCAAGCCGCTCAAAAACCGTATTCCTGAACAATATGTCGCACGAAATCCGCACGCCTATCAATGCGGTGCTGGGCATGGACGAAATAATCCTGCGCGAATCGCAGGAAGAATCAATCAAGGAATACGCGCGCAACATACAGACAAGCGGCAAGATTCTGCTGTCCATCATCAATGACATTCTTGACTTCTCAAAGATTGAGTCGGGCAAGATGGAAAACATTGAAGAAGAATACGACATCAGGCAGACGGCACGCGACCTGCACATCATGGTGGAGCAGCGCGCCGAAGACAAGGGGCTGAACTTTACGCTGGACGTTATCGGGGACATGCCCGGCGTCCTGTACGGCGACGAAACAAAGATAAAGCAGTGCGCCCTGAACCTGCTGACCAACGCCATCAAGTACACAAAAGAAGGAAGTGTGTGGGCCAGCTTTGGCTTTGCGCGTAAGGACGACGAGCACATCATGCTGAGTTTTTCCGTTACCGATACGGGCATCGGCATAAAAGAAGAGGACTTCCCCAAGCTGCTGCGGCCCTTCGAGCGCATTGAGGAAAACCGTAACCGCTCCATCGAAGGAACGGGGCTGGGACTCAGCATCGTAAACGGCCTGCTTGCCCAGATGGGCAGCGTCCTGTGCATCCAGAGCGAGTACGGCAAAGGCAGCACCTTCTCCTTTACGCTGGAACAGTGCGTCCACAGCTGGGAACAGGACGAAACCTTTGCCGCCAGCAAAAAGGACGGCAGGGAAGATGCCTACCACGGGAAATTCCAGGCTCCGGAAGCACGGATTCTTGTGGTTGACGACACGGTGATGAACCTGAAGGTGGTGCAGGGACTGCTCAAACCCACGCGCATTCAGGTTGACACCGCCGCCAGCGCAGACGAGGGCCTGAAGCTTGCACAGGAACGCAAATACCACATTATTTTTATAGACCACTACATGCCGGAGAAAAACGGCGTGCAGATGCTTGAGGAACTGCGGCAGGACGGGCAGTCCCTGAACCAGGACACAATCTGCATTGCGCTTACGGCAAATGCGGTTCGTGGCGCAGAGGAGTTCTACATTTCATCGGGCTTCCAGGATTACCTTTCCAAGCCGGTGGCTCCCGAAAAGCTGGAGGAAATGATTGCCGCATACCTGCCCCGGGAACTGCTCATCGCACGGGAACCGGATGCCGGCGGCGGGGCACAGGGCTGCAGCGGCGCAGACGGTGCAGCTGCCCCCGGAAGCGACAGCCCAGTGGGACTTTTCAAGGATGTCTTTGCGCTGGACATTCAGGCCGCCCTCAAGAACTGCGGCAGCGGGCAGCTGTTCAAAGATTCCGTCGGCTACTTCCTTGACGCCATACAGGGGAATGCCGACGCAATTGAAAGCTACGCGGGCAGCGGGGACTGGAAAAACTACACAATCCTTGTGCACGCACTCAAATCATCCGCGCGGCTCATTGGGGCTGCGGAGCTTTCCGCGCTGGCAGCTGACCTGGAAGCAGCCGGTAACCGCGCGCAGGAGGGCGAATCCGCGGCGGTGCAGGAAATTCAGGAACAGACGCCCCGGCTGCTTACGGGCTACCGCGCTTATTCCGCACGGCTCGGCCCCTTGTGCGGTGCCGCCGCTGCAGCAGCAGCTTCTGCGGCAAAAACGAAAGGCCTGCTGGCAGAAGCGGAACTGAAAACGGCGCTCACTACACTCAAGGAACACATCGAAACCTTTGATTTCGGTACGGCCGACCTGATAATAAAGGAGCTTGACGATTTTGAACTGCCGGAAGCATTCAGGGAGCGCTTTGCCAGAATAAAAAAAGCGGTGTTCAACATTGACGCCGCTGCCGTCCTGAAGGAACTGGAAGCGTAAAAGTCCCCGCATTTTTTATTTGTGTGCGGGACTTTTTTGCGCTATACTTTTTCCATGAACATCACCTATGACTCATCATCCCGCGTGTTTGCACTGGAATGCGAACACAGCGGCTACTACATCGGCATTGTCGACGAAGAAAACTTCATCGGGCACATCCATTACGGAAAAAAACTGCATCCGGCGGACAACCTGCAGTCTTTGCTGCGGATTCAGGAAAATCCCAAAGTGCCGTCGCAGAACAAGCGCGACCGCATCAACTTTTACGACAGTTTTCCCTGCGAATATCCCTGCGGCGGCATCGGCGACTTCCGCGAAAGCTGCATAAACGTAAGCAACGGCAGGAATCAGAACGCCGTGCAGCTCCAGTACCGGAGCCACGAAATCCTGCGCGGCAAGCCCGGCCTTGCGGGACTGCCCGCAACATGGGGCAGCGAAGACGATGCCATGACGCTGCTCCTGCACTGCACCGACAGCGTGCTTGGGCTGGAAGTAACGCTTTCCTACTCCGTGTTCCAGGGCATTGACGCCGTTGCCCGCAGCGTGTACATAAAAAATGCCGGGGCGCAGGCACTTACGCTCACCAAGGTCTACTCTTCCTGCCTGGACATGGATGACAAAGACTTTGATTTTGTGTCACTGGGAGGCGCCTGGGGCCGGGAACGCCACATTGACCGCACCCCGCTCTTCCACGGAAAGCTTGCAGTGTCCTCGCTGCGCGGCGAAACAAGCCACCAGCAGAATAATTTTGCGGCGCTGGCAGCACGCGGCACGGATTACAACAGCGGCGAAGTCTACGGCAGCGCGCTGGTGTACTCCGGCAATTTCATCACGCAGGCGGAACTTACGCAGTTCAACGCGGTACGTTTTGTAACTGGCATTACGGAAGAAGGATTCAGCTGGCACCTGGAGCCGGGGGAAAGTTTTACTGCCCCGGAAGCCGTGCTTGTGTATTCAGCAGAGGGCTTCAACGGTATGGCCCGCAGCTTCCACGACCTGTGGCGCCAGCACCTTATCCGGGGAACATGGCGCGACCGCATGCGGCCCATACTCATCAACAACTGGGAGGCAACCTACTTTGATTTTGACACGGACAAGCTGCTTTCCATCGCGCGAGAGGCGCACAAGGACGGCATCGAAATGCTGGTCATGGACGACGGATGGTTCGGGCACCGCAGCAATGACGAAAGCTCGCTCGGCGACTGGACGGTGAATGAAGAAAAACTGCGCGGCGGCCTGAAGCACCTGGTTGCAGAAGTGAATGCCATCGGCATGAAATTCGGGCTGTGGTTCGAGCCGGAGATGATTTCGCCGGACAGCAGGCTGTACCGTGAACACCCAGACTGGGCGTTGAAGGTAGAAGGAAGGACGGCGGGGCTGAGCCGCTACCAGTACGTGCTGGACCTGAGCAGGCAGGAGGTCTGCGACTACGTATACAACGCCGTTGCAAGCGTGCTGCGTTCGGCGAACATCGAGTACGTTAAGTGGGACATGAACCGGCAGCTTGCAGATGTGGGCAGTGCCAGTATTTCCCCGGAGCGTGCAGGCGAACTGCACCACCGCCACGTGCTTGCCGTCTATGCGCTGCAGGAGCGGCTGCTTTCCGAATTCCCCGGCCTGCTGCTGGAAAACTGCTCCGGCGGCGGCGGACGTTTTGACGCGGGCATGCTGTACTACAGCCCGCAGATATGGTGTTCCGATGAAACTGATGCCGTGGAGCGGCTGGAAATACAGGAAGGCACCGCGCTGGTCTACCCGCTGTCTGCAATGGGCGCGCACGTGAGTACCTGCCCCAACCATGCCTGCGGCCGCGTTACGCCGTTTCGGACGCGCGGCTACGTGGCGCTTGCGGGTACCTTCGGCTACGAGCTGGACATCACCAAAATTCCTGCGGAAGAACGCGCGCTCATCCCCGGACAGATTGCGCTGTACAAAAAATACAACGATCTTGTGCGCACGGGCAACTACTACCGCATAGCATCGTTTGCACAAAACCACGTATGGGATGCATGGCTGGTGGCATCAAAAGACAAAAAGGAAGCGCTGCTTACGCTGGTCCAGGTACTGAATCACCCCAACTGGCGTTCGCGGCGGGTGTACGTGCAGGGGCTTGCGGAAGAAATGCAGTACCGCGTAGAAATTGAAGACAGCACTGGCGGCACAGCATCGGGCGGCACCTGGTCAGGCAGCACGCTCATGCATGCAGGGCTGCTCCTGCCGCGGCTGTGGGGCGACAGTCAGGCACAGCTGGTGCATTTTTACTGCGCAGACTGAACGGCACTCAGAACGATGGGGTGGTTGTCGGCCGCAAAGGTCCTGTCAGCCTTAATGACATAAGGCTGCAGGACAATCCGCTCGGCATCCGTGCCGTCTGCAGAAACGGAGCTGGCGGCGCGGTACGCCCCCCGGAAGAAGGGGCTTGCAGTGTCTGAGCGGAATTCAATAAAGACATTTCCGCCGGCAAGCAGCTGGGCATACGCGCCGCTGTCCTGCACACTATCCCCGGATGCAGTGTAACTGCCGCCGGAAAATGAAACGGCAGTGCCGTCACCGGCAGTCCACTGACAGCTTTCCAGCCGCGCAACCAGCGGATCCTTTGCGTTCGCATCGCCCTGCTTTGCATACAGGTCGGAAAATTTCATCTTCTTGTAATTGCCGTTCCACGTGGTGTCCTCGCCGATTGTCATGCGCACATTGTCCGTGATGTTCACGCGAATCTGGTCGGTGCTGAACAGCGAAACATTCACCTGCCGCTGAAGGTTTTCAATTTCAAGATTGGTCGTAGAGACGGACATGCCGCGGTAGTGCAGCGATGCATTCAGCCAGTTGTACACTTCGGCGTTCCCGTCGATGAAAAATATAATCTGCCGGCCCGCATAATCGAAGAAAAGATAATGCATGGTACCGGATGCGTTCTCGGTCTTGTACCACAGCCCTTCAAGGAAATTCGCAAAGGTGGCAACGGTGCCGTCCTGTATGCCGGCAAGTTCCTTTGCTTCGATACGGCTGCCTGCCACGCGGACTTTCTCCGCCTGCACATACTTACGTTCCTTTGCATTCCATCTGTAGCTGGTCTGAATCTGATCCGTGCTGTCCGGCTTGCTTTCATCGGACGTGTAAACCCAGATGGGAAAACTTGCACCCTTTGCAAGGCTCCGCTCGTAGGATTCATTCCGCTCGGTCTGCTGCACAAAAATGGAACCGTTGCCTTCCAGGTCGGCAATGCGTTCCAGCATATACGAAGTGCCGTTCTTTTTGATAAGATAGGCCTGCAGCACCGAATTACCGTTTTCCAGCAGTCCCTGGTACACAAGCGCATTGTGGTGGTCACCCGTCAAGTCCATGCAGACGCAGGAAAAACTCTTTGCCTGCGTTACGCGGGTAGCAATGACGGCGGTGCGGTCATAGCGCTGCTGGGCAGCATTGTACAGCCCGATCAGCAGATGAATGTATGAGTCTTCGGAATTCTTTATGACCGCAATCTGGTCTTCGTAACTGTCCCCGTCATAATCGGCGGTCAGCACGTCCTTGAGAAGAATTTCGTCGCTGCGGAGCGGGATAAGGGAACCCAGCATGCTGTCGCCGGAAAGATCCGCCGCTTCAACATCCTTGTCCGCTTCTTCCTGGCCGGAACGGGGAATGACAAGCCGGGCGGCCGACGACTTGTCCTGCGGTTCAGAAAGGTAATCCTTCCCGATGACCGCAAGCACAAGCACTGCCGTCAATATGATGAATATGACTAAGACAAGTTTTTTCCGCATGCAGCACTGCTCTTATTTTTCAAGGACAGAACGGAGTATGCCAAGCCCGGCGTCGATCTGCTTCTGGGAAATGTTGAGCGGAGGAACCAGGCGCAGCGTGTCCGTTCCTGCCGTAGAAAAGAGCAGCCCGGCATCCAGCGCAGCTTTTTCGTAGGCAACGGGGTCGCCGTCAACCTGCACGCCGGTCATCAGGCCAAGGCCGCGCACATCCTTGATTACGGGCAGGCCCCAGCTGCGTATCACCTCGCGCATGTACTCGCCTTTCTCGGTTACGTGCTCAAGGAAATCAGGCGAAGTGAGTTTTTTCAGCACCACGTGCGCAGCAGCGCAGGCAAGCGGATTTCCGCCGAACGTAGACTGGTGATCGCCGGCCTGGAAGACTCCGGCCGCCTTTCCGCGGAACAGACATGCGCCCATCGGCACACCGCCGGCAATGCCTTTGGCAAGGGTCACCACTTCCGGGTTGAACTGGAGCTGCTCGCTTGCAAGCAGGCTGCCCGTGCGCCCCATGCCGGTCTGCACTTCGTCGGCAATGACGATGGCACCTGCATCGCGGGCGGCCTTTGCAGCAGCCTGCGCCCATTTGGGATCAATAAGGATAACGCCGCCTTCACCCTGCACGCATTCCATCATGAGTGCGGCGGTGCTGGAATCAAAAGCGGTTTTAAGCGCGTCGTAATCATTTGCCTTTATGGTCTTAAAGCCGTCGGGGTACGGAGCAAAGCAGTCCGGATGGAATTTGTCCTGCCCGGTGGCCCGCAGCGTGGCAAGCGTTCTGCCGTGGAAGGAATGTTCCAGCGTAACAATGGTTTTGCGCGCGCTGCCGCCGTTAAGCTGCCCGTACTTGCGGGCAAGTTTTATTGCAGCCTCGTTCGCTTCCGCACCGCTGTTGCCAAAGTACACGCCGTCAAAACCGGTCGCCTTCATCAGCGCTTCTGCGTAGGCATTACCGACGTCGCTCGTAAAATAATTGCAGATATGGATCTGGCGCCCCGCCTGCTTTCTGATAGCGCGGACGAGCGGAGCATAATTGTGTCCCAGGCAGTTCACCGCAATGCCGGCAAGGAAATCAATGTATTTTTTTCCGTTGACATCCTTTACAACGGCACCCTTGCCGGACTTGAAAGTGATGTCAAAGGAACCGTAGTTGTTTACAATAATCTTGCTTCCCATAAAAATCTCCTGCGCTTTAGTAAATCATCGTACCGATACCGCGGTCGCTGAACATCTCGATGAGCAGTGAATGCGGAACGCGCCCGTCAATGATATGCGTGCGCGGAACCCCGCCGTTGCGGGCAAGCAGGCAGCATTCAATTTTGGGAATCATGCCGCCGGCAATCGTGCCGTTCTTGATGAAGGAATCAATCTCCGACACCTGAATGCGCGGAATAAGCGACGACGGATCATTTACGTCCTGGAGCACACCCGGCACGTTGGTCAGCTGCACGAATTTTTCCGCCCCCAGCGCAACGGCTATCTTTGCTGCTGCGGTGTCTGCGTTTATGTTGTAGCGGTTGGTGTCACCGTCTTCGCCGAGCGCCACCGTGGAAACCACAGGAATGAAGCCCTGCTGCAGAAGCGACTGGATGATTTCCGGGTGGACTTCCGTCACTTCGCCCACAAAGCCCAGGTCAGCACCGTCCTTCTGGATACGTTTGGCACGGAGCAGGCCGGAATCCACGCCGGAAAGTCCCACTGCCCTGCCGCCGTTCTGAAGCAGCATGCCGACAATATCCTTGTTCAGCTTGCCGGTCAGCACCATCTGCACGATTTCCATGGTTTCGCCGTCAGTATAGCGCAGGCCGTTCACGAATTTACTTTCCTTGCCCACGCGCTCAAGCATGTGGTTTATTTCCGGACCGCCGCCGTGCACAAGCACCACGTGGATGCCAATCGTGTTCAGCAGCACAATGTCTTCCATCACGTCGGCCTTCAGCTCTTCGTTGAGCATGGCATTCCCGCCGTACTTAACGACGATGGTCTTGCCGCACCAATGGCGGAAGTACGGCAATGCCTGCACCAGCACATCGGCCCAGTGCGCGTTGTCAAGGCGCGGATCGCTTTCATTCACGATATTGTCTTCCATAATATACAAGCCTCCTGCTGTCAGTGCGGGCAGCCGCTGCCGCTTAGGTGCGGTAGTCGCCGTTTATTTTTACGTAGTCGTAGGTAAGGTCGCAGCCCCACGCTGTGCCGGAAGCATCACCATCGCGGCACTGCACAAGGATTTCCACTGCTTCCTCATGCATGATTGCGGCGGCCTCCTCCTCGTTGAATTCCAGCGGCACGCCGTCCTTGAACACCTGCACGGAATGATCCCCGTGCACGGAGAATGACTGCTTTTCGTCAAAGTAACGCTTTGTACCGGGAACGCTCGTGAACCAGATGCTCGTCTTGTCCGGGTCAAAATTGATGCCGCTGTAGCCCATGGCACAGAGGAAGCGGCCAAAATTGGCGTCGCAGCCGAACATTGCCGCCTTTACAAGCGATGATGAGATAACGGCCTTTGCCAATGCGCGCGCATCTGCAACCGTCCGTGCACCGTTCACGTTGCATTCGATAAGGCGGGTTGCACCCTCGCCGTCAGCGGCGATTTTCTTTGCCATCTGCGTGTTGAGCGCATCCAGTGCCGCAACAAAGGCATCGAAGTCCGCTCCTTCCGCAGTAATTTCAGCATTGCCTGCCATGCCGTTTGCAAGGATGGTAAGCGTATCGTTGGTGCTAGTGTCGCCGTCCACAGAAACGCAGTTGTAGGTACCGGCGATGCTGTGCCGCAGTGCCTTGTCCAGCATTGCAGCGGATATGGCGCAGTCAGTCGTGATGAACCCAAGCATGGTGCCCAGGTTTATGTGAATCATGCCGCTGCCCTTGCACATGGAACCGATGCGGACAGTCTTACCGCCGATGACGGTTTCTACGGCACATTCCTTATAGTGAGTATCAGTGGTCATGATGGCAACGCGGGCTTCTTCGTGCCCCTGCTTGCTCAAGCCCGCAGCAAGGCTTTCCATCTTCGCCTCGATTTTTTCCACGGGGAGCTGCTGCCCGATGACGCCGGTAGAGCAGACAACAACGCTGTCTTCCGGTATATGGAGCACCTGTGCTGCAGAACGTGCCATGCGGAGCGCGGTTTCGGCGCCCTGCGCACCCGTGCAGGCGTTGGCATTGCCGGAATTGGCGATAACAGCCTGTGCGCGGCCGTCCGCAAGATGCTTCATCGTGAGCTTGACGCTTTCTGCCTTAACACGGTTCTGCGTAAACACTCCGGCAGCCGTGCAGGGCTTCTCGCTGAACACGAGCGCTGTATCATTCTTTGTGCGGCCTGCTTTTATGCCGCAGAGAATTCCGTTTGCGGTAAATCCCGCAGGAGCTGTAACCCCGCCGTCAACAAACTGCATTTTTATGCGCCTCCGTTTGACATTTTGCATAATCATAATGAAAAAGAACTGCTTATACAATAGGGAAGCAATGAAATTCCCAGGGCTTAGCCGCGGGGGGCTTTGGCGGGATCGATGGGGTTTGATTTCAGGAAGACCATCAGGGAAATCTGCGGCGTGCCCTTGATGCTGTCCGTACCGGCAGTGCCAAGCGTGTCACCGAAGACCACATAGTCCCCTTTCTTGACTTTTATGGAACCAAGCCCGGAGTACGCATAGATGTAGCCGGTTTTTGACTGCACAAAGACAACCTGCCCGTAGCCGCGGTAATTGCCGGTATACATGACGGTACCCGCGCGGATGGACTTAACGTCCTCGTCCTTCCCTGCGGAAAGATGCACGCCGCTGACCTTCCCCGTCGTGTACGTCACCACCGGATGCTGCACCGGCCATGCAAGGGAGGAGTCACCTTTTTTGGACGCATAGCTGCGCGGGTCGTTCGACGGCAGGTCGGGCAGCTCCGCGTTGTCAGTATCGACGATGGTTACGGGAATCTTCAGCTTCTGCCCCACAAGAAGCCTGCTTTCATCAGACAGGGCATTCAACGATTTAAGCTTAGCAACAGAAATACCGTTCACCGAGGCAATATGATAGAGCGTATCGCCGTTCTGCACGGTGTAGATATCGTATTCACGGGAAGAAGAAGCCTTGGCGGAAGTACCGGCAGACTCCATCTTTGCTGCAGCAGTGCTTTCCTTAGAGGAGGAAGCACTGTCCGCCGGAACGCTGCTTACCGCACCGGAACTTTTTGCACCGTCGGGGGCAAGCGGAATGGAAAGCCGCTGCCCCACCTTTATGATGGAATTCTGCGAAATACTGTTCGCTTCACAAATCTGCCGCACCGACACACCGTATTTCCTGCCGATGGCATACAAGGTTTCATCCTTTGCGACAATATGAGTCACGGATGTCTGCGCCGCGGCGGCACAAAACACCTGCAGCATAAGGGACAACAGGAATACGCTTGTTTTTTTTGTGGCATTGAACATACATGACCCCATTTCACCCTTATTTTCGGCAGAACTGGAGCATGTATTGAGCACGTTTTTGCCCCGGCGCGATGCCGCCGGCATGATGCCGGCATCACTATGCCGCTGGCACTATGCCGGAGCAATGCTTTCTAGAACATGCCGGGGAAGACGTCGGTCATGCCGTAGACGCGGCCGGGCTGCAGGGTACCGGCGTCAAGCATGCGCTTCAGGTTTTCCAGCGCATGGACGGCGCCGTTTGCAAAGCCCTGCCTGCTGCGGGCCGTGTGCGTCAGCTCAATGGTGTCCGCGGCGGAATCAAAATACACCGTGTGCGTGCCGGGTACCGTGCCGCAGCGTGTGGAAGACACATGCAGCTGCTGCGGCTGCGGGCGGCCGTGGAAGGCATCCGTTACCATCTCGGTCTTGCGCTTGTCCCCCGCCATCACGCGGCGGGCAATTTCCAGCGCCGTGCCGGAAGGGCTGTCGGCCTTCTGATTGTGGTGCATTTCCCACACGGCAGCATCATATTCAGGGAAACTGTTTACCAGCGCGGCAGCTTCCTCCACAATCCGGTAGAACATATTGACACCGATGGAAAAATTGGCGCTGTGCATGAGCGTTCCGCCGCACTGGGCAGCAAGCGATGCAACCTCTGCTTCCTTGTCTGCCCAGCCAGTCGTGCCGACTACCAGCGGCAGTTTAAGCGGCAGCAGCGCGGTGATATTCCCCATCACCGAAGCAGGATGAGTGAATTCAATCACGCCTTCCGCACCGCTTGCAGTAACGGCATCGGCAACAGCTTTTCCGTCGCCTTCCGCAACCTTCACCGTTGCATCCTGTGCAAACACATCAATACTCGCAACCACCGTGTGCCCGAAGGCAAGGGCTGACTGCTCAAGCATGTGTCCCATCTTTCCATATCCGACCAATGCAATTTTCATAGCTACCCTCCAGAAAAATACCCGTACGCAGGCAAGCACCGGAACCCGGACAGGCCCGGATTCCCGGCAGCAAGCTATTTGAACAGCGCCTTGTGGAGCACCTGCACCGTGGTGTCAGCCTCGCTGCTGTCCACGATGAAGCTGATATTCACCTTGCTGGCGCCCTGGCTTATCATCTGCACATTGATGCCCTGCTCCGCAAGTGCCGCAAATGCAGCGGCAAGAATGCGGCTGGAATGGGATGCGTCGCAGATAATCGTAACAATAGCCTTGTCCTTCTTGGTCTGCACGTCGGCAACGCGGGCAACATCCGGGATAACCCCGCTCAGGTCGGTCTTGCCGTTTACCGTAAGGCTTACCGAAACTTCCGACGTTGCAATCACGTCAATGCTGACATTCCACTTGAGGAACTGGTTGAAAATATGCGCAAGGAAGCCCGCGGCCCCGAACATGCCGCTTGACTGAATGTCTATAAGGGTGATATTCTTGACGCTTGTGATTGCCGTCACCGGCGGCCGTTCCCCGGAATGGCGCTCCACAATGATGGTGCCGGGACTCTTGATGTTGTAGCTGTTCTTCACGCGCACCGGCGTACCGGACTTGCGGCAGGGAATCATGCTGCGGGGATGCAGCACCTGCGCCCCGAACATGGCAAGCTCCTGTGCTTCCTCGTAGGTAACTTCAGGAACAGGGAATGCTTCTTTTACTACGCGCGGGTCGGTCGTCATGATGCCGTCCACGTCTTTCCACGTCTGGATTTCATCAGCATGCATTGCCGCGCCAATCATGGTGGCAGAAAGGTCGCTGCCGCCGCGGCCCAGCGTCGTGATGATGCCGCCCTTATCCTTTGCAATAAAGCCGGTAACGATGGGAATTGCGTTCTCCTTGCCGTCTTTGTAGGCAGAGAGGTTTGCGGGAATCCGCTCCCAGACCTCCGGAAGCAGTTCGGCGGACATGTAGTTTGAATCGCTTACCATGCCGATGTCCCAGGCGTCATAGAAGCGGGCCGGAGTGCCCTGTTTTGCAAGGTATGCAGCCATCATGCGGACCGACATGCGTTCCCCAAAGGAAACAAGGTAATCGCGGGTACGCTTGGTCAGCTCGCGCAGCATGGAAATGCCGGTCAGCAGCGTCTTCAGCTCGCCCAGCAGCGCCTGCACCTCAGGAACTTCGACCGCAAGTGCTTCTGCTGTATCAAGATGGAGCTTTTCGACCTTTGCGATGTCAACGGTGCCGTTCACGGCAAGTTCCGCGGATTCAAGGAGATGGTCAGTAGTGTCTCCCATTGCACTCAGCACAACGACAGGCCTTTCTGCAGCATAAGCCTGGATAATTGACGCGACATGGCGGATGCGCTCTGCATTTGCAACGGAGCTGCCGCCGAACTTCATTACTATCATATCATGGCATTATAGCGAATGAAGGATTTTTTCTCAATAGAGGGGAAAAATGTACGGCTCAGCATAAAACAAAAAATGCGCGGAAGTCCGCGCATTTTCGTATGCAGATACCTTGGCCTATTCTTTGCGGAGGATGAATTCTACGCGGCGGTTCTTCCACCAGTTGGCAACGTCATCCCATTCGGCGAGCGGGGAAGCGTCGCCCATGCCCTGAGAGCTCAGGATGGAAGCCGGGATACCGCGCTTAATGAGCTGCTGCACAATGCTTTCCGCCCGTTCCTGCGAGAGCGGCAGCAGTTCACGTTCATTTTCTTCCACGGTGTTGGAAATGTTGTTCGCAAAGCCTTCCACGATAACATCTGTGCCCGGATGCGCAATGATTTCCGCAACAACGGCATCGAGCGCCTCGTTGTTCGCCGCAATCTGGGACGGAGAAAGCGTGTTGAAGGTGGCTTTGTCCGGATCAAAGAAAATGGAGTTCACCATAATCTTCCATTCCTTGCCGGGAATGATTACCTGCAGCAGCAGGCCGGTACGCACCGTCTGCGTCGTCTTTACCGAAAGCCTTCCGATACGTTCCTGGTCGGCGGCGGCAGGCGTAATGGAAAGTTCCACATTGTAGTTGTTCAGGGAGAACACCGTTTCGCCGCTGTCAGACAAGCCGTCCCACACAATTGTTTCCGGCAGCGGAGCAGCGCCCTTGAATGTGCGGAACGTACTTCCCTTGGCATCGGAGATGACAATTTCCCAGTCCTCTTCCGGTTCGCTGAGGTAATGGACAGACGGCTTGAGCAGCAGGGCATCGTTCAGACCGTCACCGTCCGGCGTCAGGTTGCCGCCCTCCTGAGTCTCCACCGAAAGTTCAGCATAGGGTGCCGGCATGCTTGCAAGCGCCCGGCGGCGGGCCTCCTCTGCCTCGCGCGCAGCACGTTCTTTTTCGGCAGCAAGGCGGGCAGCCTCGGCTTCGCGCGCAAGACGTTCTTCTTCCTCGCGCCGCGCTTTTTCGGCAGCAATACGCGCAAGCTCGGCTTCACGGGCAAGGCGCTCCTCTTCTTCACGCCGCGCTTTTTCGGCAGCAATACGCGCAAGCTCGGCTTCGCGCGCAAGACGTTCTTCTTCTTCGCGCCGGGCTTTTTCGGCAGCAAGGCGCTCCTTTTCGGCTTCGCGCGCAAGACGTTCTTCCTCGCGCTGGCGGGCACGTTCGGCAGCAAGGCGTTCCTTTTCGGCCTCGCGGGCAAGACGCGCTTCTTCGCGGGCCTGCTGGGCGGCAAGTTTTGCGGCTTCACGCGCAAGGCGTTCTTCCTCGCGCTGACGGGCACGTTCGGCGGCAAGGCGTTCTTTTTCGGCCTCGCGGGCAAGACGCGCTGCTTCACGGGCCTGCTGGGCAGCAAGTTTTGCGGCTTCACGCGCAAGGCGTTCTTCCTCGCGCTGACGGGCCTTTTCGGCAGCAAGACGCGCACGTTCTTCTGCCTTGCGTGCCCGTTCGGCTTCACGGGCAAGGCGCGCTGCTTCGCGGGCCTGCTGGGCGGCAAGCTTTGCGGCTTCACGCGCAAGCCGGGCTTCTTCGCGCTGACGGGCACGTTCGGCGGCAAGGCGGGCTTTTTCGGCTTCACGGGCCTGGCGTGCGGCAAGCCGTTCGGCTTCCCGCTGGGCTTTTTCGGCAGCAAGACGCGCTTTTTCGGCTTCGATGCGGGCATTGCGCTCGGCAATTTCCTCCGGGGACAGTTCCTCGGTGCCCATGACATGATACATCAGCCCGATGCGGACACCGGCACTGGGGTTCACCATATTAAGATTGATTACAGGAGCGACTTCAAGCTCCGCCTTTGACTCATAGTGTTCCGGCAGCGCAAAGCGGAATCCGGGGCTGATAGAAACCTGCGGCACCGTAGCAGGCCCCACAGAATAAACACCGACCGAAATGTCCGGCTGCACAAAAATCCGTGCCTTATCGGAATCAAGCAGCGGAAAACGCATCCAGCCGCCAATCATCAGGTTGACGCTGTCGCTGAATACGGGCGAAAAAGAGCGGGGCGTTACGGAATTCCGGAAGCTCATGCCCATGGTGGTTCCCTCCGGCATCCATGAGAATTTCCTGAAGCCGAGTTCCGCGGTAAAACCAAAACTGGCCCCCTGCAGCGGCAGCACCGTCGCATTCGTACCAATCCATGCCTGCGTAAACAGGGGTTCGCCCCGAAGATCATTGTTTTGGGCAAACAGTGCGGAGGAAATCAAACTGACCAGGACTATCAGGAGGAAACACTTTCTCATATCTCTTATATTCGGCAAAAAAATATATAATTTTCAGCGCAGAGCAGCACTTTTCGAAAAAAAGACATTAAACCAGTTCGGAAGGAGCTTCAAAAGTCATCTGACTTCTGAAACTCCCTCACAGGGAAAACGCCCCCCTACTGAACCTGTACAAAATCGACGGTCAGTTCCGGAAGGTTGATGTTCGCAGCCCGCACCTGCACGGTCTCGTTGAGTGCAATATCCCGGTCCGGGGTCATAAACATTTCCATGCCCAGCGACGGAATACAGAACTGCGGCTGCCTGCCGCCCTTGTCCACGCAGACAGCCTCCCCCGTCCAGTCCGGGTTCTGCAGCAGGTACACGAGCGTCCAGTGCGTATTGCTCTTGCGCTCGGCCTTGTGGGCAGCCTGAGCTGCGGCATCCCCGGCGCTCACGCGCAGCAGCATGGTATCCTTGTCCATCACGGGGCGG
>CADCQA010000320.1 GCA_902803415.1 uncultured Spirochaetaceae bacterium
CGGGGCAGCACCGCCCCCGTTTCCGGGGAAGACCTGGCGCTGCAGGCGGGTGTTTCGCGCGTGGCGGTCTGGAAAAGCGTGCGGGCGCTGCAGGAAGCCGGCTACGGCATACGTTCCTCAAAGAAAGGCTATGTGCTTGCGGACGATTGTACAGACAGCCTGTACCCGTGGGAATTTGGCGCGGATGAGCGGTTTTTTACCCATTTTGCGCAGACTGCTTCCACCATGACGGAGGCCCACCGTATTGCGGAATGTGCGGCGGCGGAACAGCGCCCGCAGGTTGTAACTGCGGATGCCCAGACAGACGGCAGGGGGCAGGAAAACCGCTCGTGGACAACCACGGAGGGAAGCCTTGCTTTTACCCTCATCAACCGGACTCCCCTGCAGGAAGCTGCCGCCCACCGCATTACCATGGCGGCACAGGTTGCGCTGGCGGATGTGCTTGCGGCGGCTACGGGCAGGAAATTCTTTGTGCGCTGGCCGAATGATGTGTGGACGGAAAACGGAAAGGTTGCGGGCATCCTTTCGGAAGTGTCTGCCATCGGGAACCGCTGCCGCTGGATAAATGAAGGTATTGGGGTGAACATGACGCGCTGCCCGGATACCGGTACCAGCGACTGTGCTTTTCCGGACGGAAAGGCGCCCGGCAGGCGGCTGATTCTGGAACGCTTCCTAAAGGAATTCGAACGGTGGGAAGCGCTTGCCGGGGAAGACTCTGCAGCCCTTGCCGCTGCATGGAATGCCCGCTGCCCGGATGTCGGCAGGGAGGTCCGCCTGGTGCAGGAAAAACAGATGCAGACTTTCAGCGGCATAAACGGCTGGGGATGGGCATCTTTTTCTTCCTCCGGAGGAATGACAGCATTTCCGCCGGGGGCAGTAAGTTTTATAAAGGGCATCTCGAAAAACTGACATTTTTTGAGGTCCCTAAAGGAAGTTTTTGTATGAGTAAGGGAAAAAAAGGTTCCGGGCTTATTATGGCTGCGCTGTTTGCGGCGCTTATATCTGCGGGCTGCTTTATCCATATTCCGCTGCCCGGCGGGGTTCCGGTTGTGCTGCAGGACATGATGGCAATGCTTTCCGGGCTGCTGCTTGGGCCGGTATACGGTGCGGCGGCAGTCCTGCTGTTCCTTGTCCTCGGCTGCATTGGTCTGCCGGTCTTTTCCGGCTCGGCGGGAATCAATGTCCTTATTGCCGGGCCGACGGGCGGATTCCTTGTCGGCTACCTGCTGGCGGCGGTGGCAGGCGGGCTGTGCATTGTGCTGCTGTATCCCCGCAGCGCTGGCGGAAAAGGCCGGTGCTATGCCGTCATAATCCTTGCGGCATTCCTTGCAACCGTGGTACTTTTTGCCGCAGGAATTATCGGTTTTATGCGCGTTACCCATGCGGATATCTATAAGACGCTTGCCATGGTGCTTGTGCCCTTTATTCCGGGGAACCTCATAAAGCTTGCCCTGATGGTGCTGCTTACAAAGAAATTCCGGCCGGCCATGGCTGCATATCTTGCATGAGTGCCATGGACGCAGTTCTTGAAATCAAGCAGGTGAACCGTGAATTTCCCAACGGCACGCAGGCGCTCAGGGATGTTTCATTTACGGTGGCAGAAGGTGAATTTGTTGTCATTGCTGGCTCCAACGGTTCGGGCAAGAGCGTGCTTATGTCCCTTATCGCCGGGCTGGATGAAGCGACGTCCGGCACAATTACGCTGCACGGCTGCAAGGCAGGGCTTGTGTTTCAGGATGCAGACGCTCAGATTCTGGGCGAAACCCCGGCGGAAGACGTTGCGTTTGGTGCCAAGAACTGCGGCCTGCGCGGAGAAGCCCTTGCTGCCCGCGTGGAACATGCGCTGTCGCAGGTGGGGCTGCTGCAAAAAAAAGATTTCCCTGCGCACCTGATGTCCGGCGGGGAAAAGCGGCGGCTTGCGGTGGCCGGAATCCTTGCCATGGAACGCAGCCTTATTATCTTTGATGAGCCTTTTGCCAACCTTGACTGGCCGGGCGTGCAGCAGGTCTGTGCAATTCTCCGCCAGCTTAAGGACGCAGGAAAAACGATTATCGTGCTTACCCATGAACTTGAAAAAGTGCTTGCGCTGGCAGACCGTTTTATCGTGCTGGACAAAGGCTGCATTCGTTTTGACGGAAGCCCCGCCGACGGCTTAAAGCAGCCGCTTAGCAGCTGGAGCATCAGAAATCCGCTTGTTTCCTACGGAAGCGTAGAGGACATGGTATGGCTCTGAAACTTTTTGCCTACCGGAAAGGTTCCACTCCGATGCATCGCATGAAAGCGCTGGCAAAGATTGTGTTTCTGATGGTGCTGTGCGTTGCAACATTCTCCGGTTCTACGGAAGATTTCAAAGTGTTCATCATCCGCACCGCACCCTGTCTTGCTGCCAGCATTCTTATGTTCATCCTTGCAGGAAGCCGCT
Organism: uncultured Spirochaetaceae bacterium; assembly: GCA_902803415.1. Classification (GTDB taxonomy): domain Bacteria; phylum Spirochaetota; class Spirochaetia; order Treponematales; family Treponemataceae; genus Treponema_D. The sequence goes on from CADCQA010000320.1 coordinate 2,423, forward strand.
TGCAGTCGCTCCGCCAGCTTCTCTTTGTGCCCGTTCTGGGGCTCTTTGTAACGCTCTGCAGCGCCGTAAGCATTCCTGGTGCCGGGGAGGGGCAGCGGGCGCTTGTTTCCCTGCCCTTTCTTGCGCTTACGCTGGAAGGTGTGACGTACGGCCTTTGCTACACGCTCCGCTTTTTCATTACGGCGCTTGCCGCACAGTCTGTGTTCGAGACAACTTCGGCAGCAGAGATTGCAGCTACACTGGAATCTGCCCAGGAAGCAGCTGCCCGTGTGTTTCCGCCGCTGAAAAAATGGAATCTTGCGCTGCCGCTGGCACTGACGCTCAGCTTTATTCCGCAGGTCTTCAGCACGTGGAACCGCGTGCATCTTGCGGCAAAGGCGCGCTCCTGCGGGGCAGGGGGCTTCCACCCGGCC
>CADCQA010000321.1 GCA_902803415.1 uncultured Spirochaetaceae bacterium
CTGCGGGCATTCCTGAAGTACATACAGACCGGTTCCGTAGAGACTGATTTCACGAGGAGGCTGAACAAAATGGTTGAAGCAAAGAAACAAATAGAAGGAATGAAAAAGGCCTACCTGTCCTGGAGCCTGCACGACCACGACGTGCGCATGGAAGGCATCGCCATCGGCGAAAAGCGCGGCAGGTCGGAAGGTGCTACGGAAAGAGCCCGCGAAGATGCGCGCAACCTGCTTGCCATGCATGCCCTGACGCATGAGCAGATAGCTCAAGCAGTGGGGCTGAGCATCGCGGAGGTAAAACAGCTGGCGGCGCAGGGCTGAAAGGCTTTGCGATTCCTTCCATGCATGAGGCTGCCCGCCCGCCCCCAACTCCACACGGCGGTGCTCAGTTGACAACAGGCGCCGTCACGCCGTATTATTAGAGAAAACAACAAGGCTTCCCCGTCAGGAGAGTCCGGGCAGCCCAGATTTTCATCCGGAGCTTTTTATGGAAAAACTATCACTGCGCCAGCGTTATGCAAATCTTTTCAAGGAACTTTCGCAGGCATCCCGCGCTGCAGCAAAAATAGACAGCACGAACGTCTACCAGCCGGAAAACAAGGAAACCCGCAGGTACATGGACATACTGGTGCAGGAAAACCTCCTGCCGGAAAGCCATTTTGAAGGCGAAGAAAACCTTGTGGACTTCTACGACAAGGTGTGCGCGGGCAAGCACGGCCTTATCCTGATGGAGCACTATTCCAACACGGACCTGCCGGAACTGCTCTACATGCTCGACCATTCTGCAAACGAAAAACTGCGCGACCTTTCCAGGCGCATTGTCGCCATCGCAGGCATGAAGCTCAACGAAGAAGATTCCGTAGTGCGCGCCTTTGCAGAAAGTTTTTCGCGCGTCGTCATCTATCCCACGCGCAGCCTGAGCAAGAACGAACAGCTGGCACAGAGCGAGGAGGAAGCAAAGGAAGAGGAACAGCGCGCCCGTAAGATAAACCTTGCCGCCATGCATGCAATGGACGACTGCAAGAAGCGCGGCGAAGTCATACTCGTCTTCCCCGCCGGGACGCGCTACCGCCCCGGTCACCCGGAAACAAAGCGCGGGCTGCGCGAAATTGACAGCTACCTGCGCCTTTTCGACATCGTGGCGCTCGTCAGCATAAACGGCAGCCTGCTTACCATCCAGAATGAAGACATGCTGGACGACCTCATCGCCCCTGCAAAAGTCGTGTTCGGCGCAAGCCCCGTCATTGAATGCAAGCCCTTCCGCAAGGAATTCCTGGCATCCCTGCCGCAGGACTGCCCTGACCCCAAGCAGGCCATGATTGACCACGTGATGGAGCTGCTGGAAAGCCAGCACGAGCGCATCGAAAATCAGGCCTGACCCTGTGCCTGCAAAAGTCAGGCGACTTTTGCAAGTTCCTCTGTTGTTTTTCGGGAAAATGCGTTATAATACTTGTAACGATGGACACTGATAACTGGCTGGACTCCCTTGCACGGGACGGCGGCTATACAAGCGACAAGAGTGATTTTGACACTTCCGCATATCATTCGATTCTCTGCCCGGATTTTCCGGATTTCCTGTTTGATTTTGTGAGCCTTCCGCTGCTCCAGAGACTGCAGGGCATCGGTTTATTGTGCGGCACGGACTGGACGCCGCTTTTCCGCAACCGCTTCTTCTATTCCCGGCTCGATCATTCGGTGGGAACGGCGCTCATTGTGTGGCATTTTACGCACGACCGCGCGCAGACTATTGCCGCCCTGCTGCATGACGTTTCCTCTCCCACCTTCAGCCACGTAACGGATTTCCGCAACGGCGACGCGCTCACTCAGGAAAGCACGGAAAAACTGAACGCCCGCATGATTGCGGAAAACGAAGAGCTTGCCATGCTGCTCGAAGCACATGCGCTGGAGCTCAGCAGCGTTGACAACTACCACAACTATCCGGTTGCAGACACCGCCGTGCCGGGCCTCTGTGCAGACCGCCTGGAATACATGTATCCGAGCGGCGCGGCGCTCAACGGCGTCTGGAACATGGAAAGCATTGCCGCAAACTACGCGCAGGTCATGCTGATGAAAAACAAGGCCGGTCAGTTCGAACTGGGCTTCAGGGATGAACAGGCCGCGCTGGAATACACAAAGAAATTCTGTGCCATCAGCCTTATCCTGCAGCGCAACGAAGACAAGCTTGCCATGCAGCTGATGGCAGAAATCCTGAGCCGCGCCGTGGAATGCGGCTTTGCAAAGGAAGACGATTTTTACACGGTAAGCGAGCGTCTGCTTATTTCCCGCTTCGACGACTTTGCAGAAGACAACGCCGATCCAGCATTCACCCGGCTGTACCGCACGTTCCGCAGCATGACGGCGGTGGAGCACACGGACGAGCCGCTTGCGGATGCATTTTGCGTGTCACTGAACGTAAAGCAGCGCTACGTGAATCCCCTTGTGCGGGTGGCCAGCGGGCAGGCAAAGCGGCTTTCTTCGCTCAACCCGGAAGCAGAAGCATGCATCAAGTCATTCCTTGCCTACCGGGACAGCAAGTACGGCTGCGTCCGCTGGTGCCAGTAAAACGGGACATCCCCAGACGAAGCCCCGGCAACGCCCGCACTTGAGCTTATCGAAACTCTGCTATATACTTGTGCTGTATGAAGAACAAAGAACGTAACGAGCTTGCCGTCTGCGGTTTTGCAGCGGTAAAAACCCTGGAAAAGATGAACTGGCAGAAAATCCGCCGCCTGTACTTTACGCAGGAACGCGCACCGCTCTTCGGGGGGCTGTGCAAGAAGCTGGCGGAACAGAAGCGCCCGTACAACCAGGTGCATGGGCCGGAAGAGCTTGAGCACCTGTGCGGAAGCATCCATCACCAGGGTGTCGTCGCGATGATAGAAGCCCCGGAGGTGCAGCCGCTGAACACGGCCATCACCGCATCCTGGGTAGAGCACGGAGAAAGCGCCCTGCTGCTCGACCGTGTGGGCAATGCAAACAATCTGGGCGCCATCGTACGCAGCGCAGCGTTCTTCGGCATACACAACATCATCATCCCCATCGACGAAGCGCAGTCTTCCGTTACCACCAGCAGCTACCGCGTGGCAGAAGGCGGCATGGAATTCGTGTCGGTGTATTCCATAAAATCAATACCCCGCCTGCTCAGGGACATGGCCGGCAAAATGGTGCGCGTGGGCACCGCGCTCGACGCAAAGGACAGCGTTTCGGAACTGCGCACCTTCTGCGCGGACAAACCGGCGCTCATCGTGCTCGGCAACGAAGAAAAAGGCATCAGCGCCGAAGTGCGGCAGAACTGTGACCGCATCGTCATCATTCCCTACGCCGGCATGGCGGCGGGCGAAAATGCCCCCAGGGTTGACAGCCTGAATGTGGCGCAGGCGGCGGCTGTCATCATGTACGAGCTTAGGAAATAACGTGAACGTTTTTCTGTATCGCGCAGCCCGGAACACAAAGCGGCTGGC
>CADCQA010000322.1 GCA_902803415.1 uncultured Spirochaetaceae bacterium
CAGCAGCGGCCAGGTATCCCAGAAGTCGTCGGTGATACGCCACATGTTCGCGTATTTTTCAAGATGCCAGGCCTTCTCGATGACGGCAGGGCCGGGACTCAGGCTCAGCACCATCGGGCGGCCGCAGCGGGCAATGGCGCGCGCAATCAGTTCCACTTCCTTTTCCGCGGAATACGGGTCGTGCGGATACATGTTCGTGTTGCAGATATCGTCAACCTTTACAAAGTCCACGCCCCATTCCGCATAGAGGGCAAAAATGCTGTCGTAATATTCCTGTGCGCCCGGCCGGGATGCATCCACGCCGTACATGTCGCCGTTCCACTTGCTGATGGAAAACGGATTGGCAATCCGGTCAGCCGTTATGCCGCAGAGCGTTTGCCGGTGCTCCGCCGCACAGAAGCGGGGAATGCCGCGCATAATGTGAATGCCGAACTTAAGCCCAAGGGAATGCACATAGTCTGCCAGCGGCCCAAAGCCTTTGCCGCCCGCGCTCGACGGAAAGCGGTTGGGCGCCGGAATCTGCCGCGAATACTCGTCCACGCAGAAGCGGCTGAAAGGAATGTACTGGAACGGCAGCTGCGTTCCCGCGTCCGGGTCGGACCACTGAATGTCAACCACTACATATTCCCAGCCGAATTCTTTCAGGTTTTCCGCCATCCAGGCGGCATTCGCGCGCACCTGTTCTTCATTCACCGAGGTGTTGTAATAGTCGTAAGAGTTCCACCCCATCGGCGGAAGGGGCGCACAGTCGTTCTTTGAGTACATGGCAGCCCGCTAATAGGTAACAGAGACCTTGTTTGAATCGCCCAGCGGCCCCTGGTACTGGATGGTCAGCATTTTGCTGTCCTCGGAAATATAATAGTAGTCCTGTACGTTGCTCACGGTGAAGGAATAGGACTTGCCCGCCCGCAGCTCCGTACAGTTCGCCTTCTGCCACATCGTATCCAGCGGCGGATCAAGGAAGGCACCGCGGTAGAGCGACTGGCTGTCCTTCTGGTTGATGATGGTAAGCCAGTTGCCCTTCATCGTCTTGCGGCCGTTCACGTTCGTAACAAAGTCGGTGTAGAACTTCGGAATCCACAGCACGCGGGACGTCTTGTTTGTGCAGGTAACGTGCAGGTCAAGGCGCGTCCCCTTCAGCTCCGGGCGGATTTCCAGCGTAAAGTCGCCCCGTTCCCACGCCGTAGGGTCTCCGGTGTAGCCGGACTCCGCAGAAGCATCGCCTTCCCCGGTTCCGGAAGAAGAAGCCTGGCCGGAAGCACCAGACCCCTGCTTGCCTGATTTATCAGTGCTGGACGTAGTCACGCAGCCGGAAAGCAGTGCGGCAGCGCACAAAAACAAAAGGATGACAGGAAGTTTCTTCATGTTGTTCTCCATAAAAAGCGAGGCAGTTCCATGCTGCTCAGCGGGACTGGCTCAGACAAAATGGCAGGACGGCGGCAGCAGAGCCTGCGCGGTATTTTGACCTGCAATGACCGGTTCTGAAACGGAAGTTTCCAAACTGGTTCAATTATTTTAAAATCATTTCAACAAAAACAGACCGGGCAGACATCCGCAGCAAAGGCCGGGAAATCCGCCCGGAAAACAGTATCGGGCTTAGTTCCTGACGACCTTGAGGGTCTTGCGGTATTCACCCTTGCGCCAGTCGCGGACAATCGTCATCTTCAGTTCCGGTGACAAATCTGCCGGCTTGACAAACTTATAGGTGCGGTGGGTTGCAGCGCAGTCAAAGCGGAGCGTAAGTCCTTCATCCTCGATTGCGATATGGGGCTGCTGGATGTTGCTGTCCGTGAAGGTGAACACGGTTTCGCCGGTGCTCGCAAGGGAAAGGACGATGGTACCGTCAGCCTTGAATGTCCAGTTGCCGTCCCATTCAGTATCCTGCCAGGTGCCCTGAATGCTGCCAAGGTCAAAGGCGAATGCTCCAACAATGCTCATCACAGCGACTGCTGCCAATGCCAAAAACTTCTTCATAATGCTTACTCCTTCATAAAGCAGAAATGTCTGGCTGGGGTCAGGAAGCATCAGTTTCCTGCATCAACCATACAAACAGTATATCCTATTTTCAGAAAAAACAACAGTTTTTTTTTAAAATTCACGCTTTTTCCTAAAGTTCCCCCTTCTTTTGGCCGAAATGCGCTGCCGGGCAGAGGAAACCATAAAAAATGCGCGGAAGCGAAAAACTGAACGGTGCCGGGCAGGGGCAACGGACAGTTGCCCGTTTTGCTGGGAGCGCATTTTTTGTCTCCTGCTGAACGCCTGCGAGTACGGCTTGCCTACGCCGTGCTTTTGTGCTACAGTGCACGGCATGGACGATTCCCTGCTTACAGAACAGCCGGCCCGGCAGACGGGCAGCCCGGCGGTTATCTTTGATCTTGACGGCACGCTGCTGGACACGCTGGAAGACCTTGCCGACAGCTGCAACGAGGCGCTTGTGCACTGCGGCTTTCCCCCGCGCACGATTGACGAAGTACGGCAGTTCGTGGGGAACGGGCTGGGGGTGCTCATGGAGCGCGCCGTTCCGCAGGGCAGGCAGAATCCCCGCTATGACGAAGCCGTGCAGGAGATGCGCAGCTGCTACGCCCGTAACTGGCACAACAAGACAAAACCATACCGCGGCATCCCGGAACTGCTGGAGGCGCTGGGCAAACAGGGCATACGCACCGGCATTGTGTCGAACAAGCCCGACACACAGGTAAAGGAACTTGCCGGGCTGTACTTCAGCGGCACCATCAGCCGGCAGGCAGCAGCAGGAGAACGGGAGCAGGAGGGAGTGCGGCGAAAGCCCTTCCCCGATTCGGTGCTTGCCGTGATGGACGTCCTTGGTGCAGACAAGGCGCGTACCATCTACGTGGGCGATTCAGATGTAGACATTGCCACCGCGCATAATGCCGCCCTGCCCTGCATCAGCGTCTGCTGGGGATTCCGCAGCCGCACCTTCCTGCAGCAGCACGGCGCCCGGCAGCTCGCGGACACGCCGGAGGAGCTGCTTGCCGCCGTCACCGCAGCGCTCGCTGCGCCGGGGGTGCCCCACCCTTCCATTTGAACAAACGGCACGAATGCTATATACTTCCTGCATATTTTATGGAAGGAAACAACAGTCTGAACACCGCCGCGCAGCCGAACCTTTCGGGGGCAGTCGCGCAGGAACTTGATTTTTACCGTATTCGCAGCACTATCGCCGCACTTGCCGCCAGCGATGAGGGCAAGGAACTGCTCCTTGCTCGTGAACCCAGCAGTGACGCTCAGCAGGCTGGACGGCTCAAAGCGCTCGGCAGGGAATGGGGCAGCTACCTGCATTCCCACCGGCCGCAGGCGCTGCTGCCCTTCCCGCCGGTCGCAGGCCTTTTTGCCTACCTTGGCAAAGAAGGTGCACAGCTGGAGCAGGATCAGGTCTTTGCGCTCGGCATTTTCTGTAATGCGCTGACACGGGCGCAGGAATCCCTTGCCTCTGCAGCCGAAGGGCTTCCGCTGCCGGGGCTTGCAGCCATTGCCGCCGGAATGCCACAGCTGGCAGAGGCACGGCGTGAAATCTTTTCCATCATCACCGCGGACGGCGAAGTAAAAGACCTGCCGCAGCTGCGCGCAATCCGCACCAAAATTGCCGCGCTCCACAAAGAAATAGAGGGCACCATCCGCCGTTACACCTCCGACCCACAGCTGAGCGGCGCACTTCAGTCCACCGTACCCGCGTTCAAGGCGGAGCGCGAACTGCTTGCCGTACGCTCCGACCGCAGAGGGGCAATACACGGCATCGTGCATGAAGTGAGTGCCTCAGGCCAGACCGTCTACATCGAACCGGACGAAATCGTGCGCGCAAACAACGAGCTCATCCAGCTGGAATTCGAATACCAGAGCGAGCTGCGAAAAATTTTCCGCGAACTCACCGCCCGGCTGGGC
>CADCQA010000323.1 GCA_902803415.1 uncultured Spirochaetaceae bacterium
CAAAAAAGTTTACACCTATCCGGAGATCCTTCAGATAATCAAAAAATATGGACTCCCGCAAGACTGGAATGCCGACGGCTCCCACGGCCCTGAGCGTTATATCGAAGTTCAAGTCTGGAGCGACAGAGGGGTTAAGGGAGTATGAGTTTTATGTGGTGTAATGCACGGTCCTCAAATCAGAATTTCCCAATGCCCGCCATTTGCACCGCCATGTCTTTTAATTACATTCGCAGCTTTAAGTTTCTCAATATGTTTTTGAACGGCACTTGGGTTTATTTCCAATTCATTGCAAAGCTGCTGTGCAGGATCTTCCTGCATCCTGACTTTGTGAAAGAGACTGTATGTATTCGGCACGATTCTCTTTTTTTACGATAGAAGGTATTACACCACCCTCATATTGAATCATGTTCATTATCAAACGGCTCATCCTTCCGTTTCCGTCTGCCCAAGGATGAATAGAAACAATCTTGTAGTGAGCTTCAAAACTGAGTTCATAAATGTTTTTGTCAGCACCAACTTTGCGGATTATATTCTATTCCTGAAGTTTTTTCATCATTTGCCTTCAAAATTTGAATAGAAATCAAAGCATTTTCCAAGGGGACAGTCTAAAAACAAAACAGGACTCAGCATAGATTCTTGCCGAGCCCTGTTTCGAAGGGGAAAACTTTTATTGTTTAGCTGGGGCAGGACTTGAACCTGCGGCCTCCGGGTTATGAGCCCGACGAGCTGCCAACTGCTCTACCCAGCGTCGTGTTATGTTTTATTAGTATAAGGAAAATAAAAATGATTGTCAAGAGAAAATCATACGGTTTTTTGTTTTTTTATGTAAAATCAAAGAAAATCGAAGGGGAAATCCTGTTGCAATTCCCTGTGCAGAAAAATATAATATGCCATGCCTTCCATAAAAGTGTTTCTGAAAAACCAGATTGTGCTTGTTGTCTCCGGCATTGCCGCCGTTATTTCCTGTTTTTTTGTTCCGCCGTCACCGCTGTACCTGTCCTACGTGAATTTCCGGGTGCTTGCGCTGCTGTTCTGCCTGATGTGCGTTGTGGCCGGCATGAAGGACGCGGGGGCGTTCAACGTGCTGAGCCGGGTGCTGCTGAAAAACGTGCATTCCACGCGGGCACTTGCCCTTTTGCTGGTAATCGTCAGCTTTATGCTCAGCATGTTTCTTACGAACGACGTAACATTGATAACGGTGGTACCCTTTACGCTTCTTGTTTTTGCGGAGCTGGACGCAGAGCAGGAACTTCTGTACACGCTTGTGCTGGAAACGGTGGCGGCGAACCTTGGCAGCATGCTGATGCCGTTCGGCAACCCTCAGAATCTTTATTTGTTCTCGCGCTATGATTTTTCGCTGGCGGAATTCCTTGTGCTCATGCTGCCGTGCACCATTTTTTCCCTTGTACTTGTTACCGCCGCAACATGCTGCCTGCGGAACCGGAAAATCGCCGTTGCACATCTTGCGGGAAACGCCACGTGGATGGACGTAAAAGCGTTTGCCCTGTATGCGGTGCTGTTCGTGCTGAGCATTCTTTCCGTGGTGCGGGTTCTTCCCTGGCAGGTGCTCCTTGTCCTTGTCATCGGCGTGCTGCTCTGGTTTAAGCGAAGCATTCTGCTCCGCGCAGACTATGCGCTGCTTGTTACGTTCGTGTTCTTCTTTGTCTTCGTCGGCAACATGGGAAACATTCCCGCCGTCCGCACGTACATCAGCCAGTTCATGCACGGCCATGAGCTTGCGGCAGCCGTAGTGGTTTCGCAGTTTGTAAGCAATGTTCCGGCAGCGCTGCTGCTTTCCGCGTTCACGGAAGACGGCAGGGCGCTGGCTCTGGGCACGAATATCGGCGGACTGGGCACGCTCATTGCATCCATGGCAAGCCTCATAACATTCCGCTTCTATGCAGCAGCACGCCCACAGCGTACCCGGCGATACCTGCTTGTGTTTACGCTTGCAAATATCCTGTTCCTGCTGCTGCTCAGTGCGTTTGCATTTATTCTGGAGCACTGACGGCACACGCGGCTCGGGTTGCGCTCCCTGTTTACGCTGCCCTGTTTGCGCGGCGGCAGCATTTTTACCGGCGCATTTCCGCGCAATCATGTGGGGAACTTTCAAAATTCAGTTGAAAAACGCAGCTGAATGAGTTTTTGAAAGCAAGTTTCAAACGCAGCAGAGTATTTAATGCAGCAGATGTATGAGCCAGATTCAAAAGTCTGTTACTTTTGAATCTGGCTTTCAAAAACCTCATTTCATTGCGGTTTTTGAGGAAAATTTGGAAGGAGTTTCAAAACTCGTCCGACTTTTGAAACTCCTTCGCATAAATAATGCAGCAGAAAACCTTGTATCCGTTGACGGTAAAACAAATTAGCGGTATACTAAATTTCACATATATATATGGAGGACATAATGGCCAAGACCAAATATGTTTATTTCTTTGGAGATGGTGATGCCGAGGGCGACGAAACAATGCGTCCTTTGCTCGGCGGAAAAGGCGCAAACCTTGCGCAGATGGCAAAGGCACCTTTGAGCCTTCCTGTTCCACCGGGATTCACAATTTCTATTGATGTCTGCCAGGAATACTACAAGCTCGGAAAGAAGTATCCGGCAGGACTCGACACCGAAGTTGCAAAGTATCTTGCAAAACTTGAAAAGTCAATCGGAAAAAAACTGGGTGATGAAAAGGACCCGCTGCTTGTTTCTGTCCGTTCAGGTGCAGCAGAGTCAATGCCCGGCATGATGGACACCATCCTGAACCTGGGTCTTAACGACAAATCAGTGCTCGGTCTTGCAGCAAAGACAAACAACGAACGTTTTGCCTGGGATGCATACCGCCGCTTCATTCAGATGTTCGGCAACGTCGCAATGGGCGTTGACCACGACAAGTTCGAAGAAATCATTTCAGAAGTGAAGGCAAAGGCAGGAGTAAAGGAAGACACAGAGCTTTCTACTGCAAACCTCCAGGAAATTGTTACCAAGTACAAGGCAATGTACAAGCGTGAAAAGGGCGAAGACTTCCCGCAGGATCCGCAGAAGCAGATGTGGGCAGCTATCGGAGCTGTGTTCGGCTCTTGGATGAACCCGCGCGCAATCACATACCGCAAGCTCAACAACATTGACGAAAGAGTCATCAAGGGAACTGCTGTTACCGTTATGGCTATGGTTTTCGGCAACATGGGCGACACTTCCGGAACCGGCGTTGCATTCAGCCGCGACCCGTCAACCGGCGAGAACCACTTTATGGCAGAGTACCTCATCAATGCACAGGGTGAGGACGTTGTTGCCGGTATCCGCACTCCGATGGACATTTCTGCCCTCGAGCAGCAGCAGCCGAAGATTTTCGCTGAAATCACAAAGATCCGCAACCGCCTTGAAAAGCACTATCATGACATGCAGGATATGGAGTTCACCGTTCAGGAAGGCAAGCTCTACATGCTGCAGTGCCGCAACGGCAAGCGCACCGGTCCTGCAGCCGTCAAGATGGCTGTCGACATGGTCGGCGAAAAGCTCATCAAGAAGGAAGAGGCTCTGCTCCGCGTAAAGCCCGACCAGCTTGACCAGCTCCTGCACCCGCAGTTCGATGCAAAGGCACTCAAGGCTGCTTCACCGCTGGCTGCTGCACTCAATGCTTCTCCGGGAGCAGGCTGCGGCCAGATTGTCTTCACTGCAGAAGAAGCAGTTGAATGGGACAAGGCCGGCAAGAAGGTCATCCTTGTCCGCAAGGAAACTTCACCGGACGACATCGCAGGTATGTACGTTGCACAGGGCATCCTCACCTCTACAGGCGGACGCACCTCTCACGCAGCTGTTGTTGCCCGCGGTATGGGTACCCCCTGTGTCTGCGGCTGCTCTGACGTTGTGTTCACCGGCAAAGATGAAGTGACCATCGGCGGCAAAAAGTTCGCAAAGGGCGACATCATTTCTATCGACGGTTCAACCGGTAAGGTATACGGCGAAGCAATTCCCGTTACTCCCGCTTCTGTTTCCGGCGACCTTGAGACATTCCTTGGCTGGGCAGACGAAGTTCGTGCTTCTTCAAAGCGCGTGACTGCTTCCGGCAAGAAGGTAAACGGCTTTGAGGTTCTTGCAAATGCAGAGCAGAACGAAGCTCCCCAGGCATTCCGCTTTGGCGCAGCTGGTATCGGTCTGTGCCGCACCGAGCACATGTTCTTCGAAGAGCCCAAGCTTTCTTCATTCCAGAAGATGATTCTTTCTGAGACAACCGAAGACCGCAAGAAGAACCTGAAGGAAATCCTTCCGCTCCAGAAAAAGGACTTCTTCGGAATCATCAAGGCAATGGAAGGCCGCCCTGTTACTATCCGCCTTCTTGACCCGCCGCTCAACGAGTTCGTGCAGGCTGCAACTCCTGCAGAAGCACAGGCTCTTGCAAGCAAGCTCGGCTACAGCGTAGACAAAATCAATGCAAAGTACGCAGAGCTCAACGAGCACAACCCGATGCTCGGTCACCGCGGCTGCCGCCTTGCAATCACCTATCCGGAAATCTACGAAATGCAGGTCGAGGCAATCGCCCTGGCAACCGTGGAAGCAGACAACAAGGGAATCAAGCATGATGTCCGCATCATGATCCCGAATGTGACCACATTCGCAGAGCTTAAGCAGATCCGCGCACAGGCAGAGGCTGTGATTGCTTCTGTCAACGAACGCGAAGGCACCAAGCTCAAGTTCCAGATTGGTTCTATGATCGAGTTCCCGCGCGCTGCTGCAACTGCAGACCAGATTGCAGAGTACGCAGACTTCTTCTCATTCGGTACGAACGACCTTACCCAGACAACGCTCGGCTTCAGCCGCGACGACTACGGCAAGTTCATCGATTCTTACCTGGATCAGAAGGTTCTGGACAACGATCCGTTCAAGACGCTTGACGCTGACGGCGTTGGCGCAATGATTGAGATTGCAGAGACAAAGGGCCGTTCTGTTAAGACTGACCTGCACCTTGGCATCTGCGGCGAGCACGGTGGTGATCCTGCTTCTATCGAGCTGTGCTACAAGCTTGGCCTGAACTACGTTTCCTGCTCACCGTTCCGCGTGCCCGCAGCACGCCTTGCCGGTGCACAGGCTGTAATCAAGGCAAACCTTGCAGAAAAGGGCGATAAAAAGCCTGCAAAGCGCGGTCCGAAGAAGGGTTCAACCCGCAAGACCACAAAGACTGCTGCAAAGAAAACCGCAGAGAAGAAAACTTCTACACGGAAGACTGCTGCAAAGAAGACCACTGCGCGGAAGACCACCAAAGCTGGTGCAAAGAAAACCGCAAAGAAAACACGGAAATAAATCCTGAGCCACCGGAAATCCCCTGGGGTTTCTGGTGAGCCGGCTGGATTTTTCTGTGCCGACAGCACTGTCTGCCTCCCGGAGTATTCCGGGAGGTTTTTTATTTGTACAGGGCCTGTAAAGCATCCGGCGGGGGCCTGATTCGTGCAAGTATTTCCGTGCTGTGCTTGGTGCTTATTGAAAAACGTGCTATACTTCGCTGCAAAGAAGCGGCCTGTTCGGAAACTATGTTTCCGCCCGGGTGACGAGTTCAATGAACATCGCATTTCAAGGTAATCTGTTCTGAAACTGAAATTTCCGAACAGGTTTAAGGAATTTTCTTATGAAATCTATTGCAAACTACCACACCCATACCCGGCTCTGCCATCATGCAGAAGGAGAACCGGAAGATTTTGTCCGGCAGGCAGTAAAGGAAGGCTGCCTGGCGCTTGGCTTCAGCGACCATTGCCCCTACCTTCCCTCCTTTGAAGACACCTGGCCGGACATCCGCATGGCCGTGGAGGACGTGCCCCTGTACCAGTCCATGATTGAGCGGGCACGGGAAGCTGCCCCCTTCCCCGTGTATATGGGCTTTGAATGCGAATGGGACAGCCGCTATGCCGGGTGGTACAGCGACGAATTACGGGGGCACTACGGAGCGCAGTACCTTGTGCTCGGCTCCCACTGGGTAACGGAAGGCAGCTCCCATGTGTACTGCAGGGATTTGGACGGCACGGCCTCCCTGAACCGCTACATAGACCAGACAATAGACGGCATGCGTTCCGGGCTCTTTGCGTTCCTTGCGCACCCGGACCTGTTCATGTCGGGATACAGGGAATGGGACGG
>CADCQA010000324.1 GCA_902803415.1 uncultured Spirochaetaceae bacterium
CTCCTGCAGCACACAGCGGACGATGCCGTTACCTTTACCGGGCACATCAGCGATGACGAGCTGAAAATGCTGCTCATGCAGGCGCGGGTGCTCGCACAGCCGTCCTTCTACGAAGGATTCGGGCTGCCCCCGCTCCAGGCGCTCAGCTGCGGCACAAAGGCGGTTATCTCCGATATCCCCGTTTTTAAGGAAATCTACAGCGCTTTCCCCGTTACTTTCTTTGCTGCCGGCGACGCAGCCGACCTTGCCTGCAAACTGGAAGCGGCCTGGGAAGACAGCAGCCCTATTCCCCCGTTCCCGCAGAAATATGCATTTGCAAAGACCGCTGCGAACATCCTGCGGATTCTGCAGGAAGACGGCAGCAAAACCAGCGGTAAAACCATATAGTAAAAGGACTTGCAAAAAATACCCGCGTTTTTTGCAACCGTCTCAATAGACAGGGGGCGTATTTTCTGCTATACTTTTCCGAACGGTTTTTTTAATGACAGAGCAAGATTTTAAGCACTATTTTTTGTCACGTTTCAGGCATACAACATCTTTTTTCTCAGGGCTCCTGCTGGTAGTTGTTGACGCGTTTATACTCATGCTGTCCATCGGCATCGGCTTCTTCATCATCAACGCAATCATCCCTGAATACATCAATTTCCGCTCCTTTGTGCAGTATGCAATTTACCTGCCGCCGATACTTGTCGTCTTCTACGCAGCAAGCCTGTACCCCGGCATACTGCTTGCGCCGCAGGAGGAAGTAAAGCGCTTTGCACTGTGTACATTCTTTGCATTCATGGGCATTGCATTCAGCATCAACATGGAAACGCAGGAACAGGTGCGCCTGACCTTCAACATCGATATGGAAGCCAAGGAACGCCTGCCGATTGCCGTTGCACTCATCACGGCATGGCCCTTTGCCACCGTCCTGCTGACCGCCGGGCGGGAAGCAGCGCGGCACCTCTTTTCCCGGATTTCACTGTGGGGAGTTCCCGCCGTCATCTACTCAAAGGGAGCCAGCGCAGACATCATCATTGACCGGCTGCGGAAAAATCCGTACTTCGGCTACATTCCGGCGCTCATCATCAGGGACGGAGAAGTCAGCGATGATGAAGAATACAACGGCATTCCGGTGTTCCGGGCAAGCCCCACGCTCTCGCAGATAATCAGGGATCTGAACATAAAAGTTGCCATTCTCTGCGACTACAGCCGCGACATAGAGCAGATCCAGACGCAGTACCGCTACCTTATCCGCGTGCCCAAAAACCAGCTCGCCACAAACATCTCGCTGCACATGAGCGATTTTGGCGGCATTCTGGGCTTCTTTTCTACAAACTACCTGTCAAAGAAAAGCGCACTGTGCGTCAAACGCAGCATAGATATCTTACTCTGCCTTTCCGCGCTGCCCTTTGTAATCTTTCTGACGCTCATTATCGCCGTCGGCATCAAGCTGTCTTCCCCCGGTCCGGTGTTTTACGCACACAAACGAATCGGCAGGAAGCATAAAGAAATAAGCTGCTGGAAATTCCGCTCCATGGTTACCGACGCGGATGCTCAGCTGCGGCGCATACTGGCAACCGACCCCGTGCGCGCCGCTGAATGGGAAAAGGACCGCAAATTCACGGACGACCCCCGCGTCACCAAATTCGGCAAATTCCTGCGCCGTACCAGCCTAGACGAGCTGCCGCAGTTCTGGAACATTTTTATGGGCGAAATGTCCTTTATCGGTCCCCGCCCCGTTACCGAGCCGGAACTGCAGCGCTACGGGAAGTATGCAGACTATGTGCTGTCCGTACAGCCGGGCCTGAGCGGCATGTGGCAGATTTCAGGCAGGAGCGACACCGGCTACGAGGAGCGCATCACGCTTGACACCTACTACATCCAGAACTGGTCAGTCTGGCTCGATGTCTGGATCATCATCAAAACAGTTTGGGTTGTCCTGCGGGGAAACGGGGCGTATTGATGGGCAGAAAAACCGCAGGACGAAGGAAGCAGCTGCTTGCGGCCGGTCTCCTCTGCCTGCTTTTCAGCATCGTGCCGGCAGGGGCTGAACAATACCGGCTCGCAGTACTGACGCTCAATTCCCTTGGAAAAACAAAAGTACAGGCGGTCAGGAATGCCCTTCCCGCCATCGACGAAACCCGGATATTTGAATCGAAGGAAGCCTTTGAGGCATACCTTGACAGCATAGTGCAGGCGCTGGAAAATACCCGGCAGCTGGATAACATCAGCTACACGTATACGGTTTCCGGAACAGACAGCAGCGGCGTATTGCTGGCAGAAGCAGCATACAGTTTTTCTGACTCGCACTCCATTGTTGTTGTGCCGGCCCCCTCGATGGACTCCAATTCTGGCACGCAGCTCAGGCTTTTTTTCAATGACTCAAACTTTATGGGGCTGCTTTCGCCGCTCAGCTTTGATCTGAGCGGAAAACTTGGCACAGAGGATGAACCGGACAACTACTCCAAGGTAACCGCAGGATTTAATTTTGCCTACACTTTTCCGTTTTCCATCGGGAACACCAAAAACTCCTGGGACAACGAGTTCAATTTCAGCTGGCTGCTGGATAATCCTTCGCCGGAATTTGCAGCCCGCAGCGGCATTAACGTAGGCATCCCGCTGGGAAAAAAGCATGAACTCGACCTGAACTTTACGCAGAAAGCAGCCCGGAAAAACGAATATGAAATCTATGGGGATGCCGTCTACTTTACCGAAGAAAGCGGCATATTCCTGCCCCTTTCTGTCATGGAGCTGGAGAGCGGGGCACCCGTTGTCTACACCCCCTTTGTGTCAGCATCATACATCTGGGACTTTGACGGCATAAACAGCTGGAATACCGATCTTGCCGCGACACCGCAGATCAAACTGGGGCACCGGCTCAGCATCCACAACGTAAACTGGAACGGAAACTTCCGCACAGGCTTTTCCTTTTCGATGGAACAGTCCGTTGCGCGGAATTTCAATGCAAACACCTTTGACGAAATGTACATTCCTTTTGCCAGCGCAGAATTCAAGCTGTTCAAGGGCTGGAAATACGCCGGAATAGGCACCGCGATCTCTGTCTTTGACTACCTGAGCGGGAACGGCACGGCAAATATCGGCGCCCGGCTGCGCGGCATACTGGACAAGCAGGATTTTATCCTGGCAAATGACATCCGCGGCAAAAATAATGCGCTCGATACAACGGCGGCGCTTGTCCTGAACATGGATTTTCCCATCCATATCCTGACAACGCATTTTTCTGAAATGGGAAAAAGCAAGCTGCTCAGCTACCTGGA
>CADCQA010000325.1 GCA_902803415.1 uncultured Spirochaetaceae bacterium
AATTTGTCTATGGAATGGCTTATCCACTGTCTGTGGAAAGGCAGTTCCGCGGTGTGTGGATAGCGCATTCCATGGTCAGTGGAATGGTCATTCTGCAGTCTGTGGATAGCGTGTCTGCGGAATGATGAATAAACCTGTTCTGAAACTTCAGTTTCCGAACAGGTCTAATGGACTGAGTGCAGCATTACTGTTTTTGGGGAATACCTAAAAGTCGGGCGGGGGAATTCCTTTCGCTTTACTGCTGTGCGTCTTCGGCCGATGAGGCCGGGGAGCCTTCCAGGATTTCCTGGATGACGTCGGCGGATGACATGCCGTAGTAGAGCAGGCCGTACATGGCTGCTGCTGCCACCACTTTGCGGCCGTAGTCGCGCGTTTCGGTAAAGGGGACGGTTTCCAGGAACAGGTCTTTGGGCAGCGCGGTCGTCCTGAATTCCTGGTTTGCGGTTTTTACCCAGGAACGGACGCGGCTGATGCCCCCGTTGTAGGCGAACAGTGCGAGTATCTGCGAACCGTCCAGCCGCCGGATAAGTTCTCCAAGGTAGTAGGAGCCGAACATGATGTTCGTGGTGCTGTCCGTCAGCTCGTAGTTGTCCAGCTTGAATTTGGCGGCGATGTCCCCGGCAGTCAGTCCCATCAGCTGCGTCAGGCCTGTTGCTCCTGCGGCGCTGACCACCTGCGGGTCAAAGAAACTTTCGGTGCGGATGAGCGCATACAGCAGGTGCTCGCTCAGGCCGTATTTGTCGGTGTATTTTTTTACATCGGCGCTGAAGTCCTGCGGAAACGCAAGGCGCAGCAGCTGCCCGCTCAATTCCTTTTCGCTGCTGCCGAGTTTTTTTGCCGCAATGCGCAGGCTCTGCGTGTAGTATTGCTCCGAGGCATCCGCGCAGTCCCGCAGGAACGTTGCTGCCTTTTCCGTGCTTTCCATGCTGATGCCGGTGCCCGTCCGCTGCCACTCCGCGTAGATGCGTTCCGGAAAACCAAAGTCCGCGTAGCCTTCAAGCAGGCGGGATGCCTCTGCATCTTCCGCAAAATTTTCATCGCGGTGCAGGAGCGAGAGGGCAGGGCGGACTTCTTCATCAGAAAGACCGAGCCTGCGGGCGGCAAGCAGCTTGTAGTACAGGTTGGTGCCGCTGGACGCAAAGGCCTTTGAAAACAGCGTTGCTGCGGCTTCCTGCAGCGACCTGCCGCCCAGTTTAAGAAAGCCTTCTTCCACCAGCCGCCCTGCCACGTAGCAGTACTTTGCGCAGATTTCCGGGCTTGCATAGCCGTCAAGCAGCGTTGTCATGCGGTAGAAGTTCTGCCAGTCGTGCTGGGAAAGCAGCCGCACGGAAAGTGTCTCCAGAAAATCGTCAAAGTAGTCCGGGGCGGCCCAGTGGCTGCGGTATTTTTCCAGCCGGGGAATGATGTCCTGCGGTGTGTGGGTGAGCACGCTGTTCAGGTAGTACCAGAGCGCGTTGTCGTAGCGTTCCGGAGAGGCTGCGGATTCTGCGGCATCGAGCGCCCGCAGGTAGCTGGATTCTGCTTCCGCTGCATGTTTTTCCGCCCGGTCGTAAGTGCGTGCGCTGTAAAAATGGACGAAGAATTTTCCGTCTTCCGGTACGCGTTCTGCCAGCGTTGCAAAAAACGCTGCGTTCTCTGCATAATTTTTTGAGCCGTACAGGATTGTCTTTCCGGCGTCGCTCAGGAGCTGGGTGGTGAACGGTGTGCTGCCGTCCAGTACTTTCCGCAGCCGGGCGAAGGCTGCGCCGTAGTTGCGTGAAAAAACGAGTGCCCGGAACACGACGGCTTCCGGACTGTAATCTACGTCGCAGTACATGCGGTACTGCTCCACTTCAAAGGGGCGGTTCATGCACCAGCGGTAGTAGGTTTCGGTAAAGCGGGAATCTTTTTTCTTGTACAGGGATTCGCAGCGGTAGTATGCCGTCATGTTGCTGCATGCAGAGATATCGACGCTGTCCGTGCAGGCAATAAGGCGGGCGTATTCTTCGTTTTCGTAGAGTTCACGGCACAGGCGTTCCAGCGCGGCGTCATCGGGGTAT
>CADCQA010000326.1 GCA_902803415.1 uncultured Spirochaetaceae bacterium
GTCCCGTATGCAGACATCATGCAGATGAACATGCTCATGCTGCTGGAGCAGGCCGGGCTGCTGCTTGTTACGCTGGCAATCCTTGTGCTGCTGCTGCATTATGCCATTGCAAAGCTGATAAGCCCGATAAAAATGCTCACGGTTGCCACGCGTGGCATTGCAAACGGAAACCTTGGTATCGCCATTCCCTACGAATCGGACAACGAAATCGGCCAGCTTGCCGACAGCATCCGGAAGATGGCAAGCCAGATGGAAGAGTACATCGGCTATATCCAGAAACAGACGGAGCGTGAACGTGAAGCAAAAGAGGCCGCTCTGACGGAATCGCGCAGCAAGAACGAATTCCTTGCGAGCATGTACGTTTCCATGCACGAAATTGACCTGGACACCAATACGCTGTCGGAAATCCTCAACAAGGGAAAATCGCCGAATGATGCCGGGGGCGTGCTGGGCAACGCGGATGCCGTCCTTCACCGGATGATGGCGATGCAGGCGGAAGGCGGCACCAATGCAGAGCTGCAGGAGTTCGTCGATTTTGCCACGCTGAACGCCCGCATGAAGGGCAAGATAACGATTTCCCACGAATTCTTTGCGCACGGTATATGGTACCGGGGCAGCTTTATCCTTGTAGACAAGCACCCGGACGGCTCGCTGCACCATGTTATCTGGGCGGTGGAAAACATCGAAAAGGAACGCCTTGAACGTGAACGGCTCAAGCAGGTGGCGGATGCAAATGCCGCGGCTTCCCGTGCAAAGAGCGCCTTCCTTGCCAACATGAGCCATGAAATCCGCACTCCTATCAACGCCGTGCTCGGCATGGACGAAATGATTCTGCGGGAATGCGAGGACAGCACCATACTTGGCTACGCCCTGAACATCAAGAATGCCGGGCGCACGCTGCTTTCCATCATCAACGACATCCTTGATTTCTCAAAGATAGAGGCGGGCAAGATGGAAATTCTGCCGGAAAACTACGACCTTGCATCCGTCCTCTTCGATTTGGTGAACATGGTTTCCCTCCGCGCGCAGGAAAAGAAGCTTAACCTTGTGCTGGACGCAGACCCGTCCATCCCGCGCAACCTCTACGGCGACAGTGTCCGCCTGAAGCAGTGCATATTGAACATCCTGACCAATGCCGTCAAATACACAGGCTCCGGCTCTGTTACCTTTACGGTAAAGGCGGACAAACTCAGCGAATCTTCCATTATCCTGCACATAAGCGTCCGCGACACCGGCAGCGGCATAAAGCACGAAGACATGGGAAAGCTGTTCTCGCCCTTTGAGCGCATTGAAGAAGGCCGCAACCGCACCATCGAAGGAAGCGGGCTGGGGATGAGCATTGTGCAGAAAACACTTGGGATGATGGGCAGCCGCCTTGAAGTCCGGAGCGAATACGGCAAGGGGTCAGAATTTTCTTTCTCCGTGGAGCAGAAAGTTACGGACTGGACGGAACTGGGCGACATCGGCGAAAGCTTCCGTTCTGCCATCGCCCGGATAGAGCGCTACAAGGAAACGCTGTACGCGCCCCGTGCCCGGATGCTTTTTGTGGATGACACCGAAATGAACCTGCAGGTTATCCACGGTCTGCTGAAGAACACGGGCATCAGGATTGACACAGTGCTGAGCGGCGAGGAAGCGCTGGAAAAAGTGCAGCAGAATACCTACGATATATTGTTCATCGACCACCGCATGCCGGGAATGGACGGCATTCAGACCCTCCGCGAAATGCAGCGGCTGGCAAAGACTCCCGTGCCGGGCAGCACGGACGGCCGCGTAAAAAACCTTTCCGCCGGGAAACCCTGCATCGCGCTTACGGCAAATGCCATCATCGGTGCAAAGAAAATGTATCTGGACGAAGGTTTTTCGGACTACCTGTCAAAGCCCGTTACGCCGGAACGCCTTGAAGCCATAATCCGCCGCTACCTGCCGCCGGGAATGGTGGAAGCCGTCCCGGAACGCCCTGAAGCCGGCCAGCCGCCGGAGCCGGGGGAAAAGGATGAGCTTGCAGATATCCGGGGGACGGAAGGCATTAATGCGGATGTGGCCATGGAGCATTGCGGCACCGTGGATGTGCTGCGTAATGCGCTGGTACAGTTCCGCTCTTCTATAGAAGCAAAGGCGGGGGAACTCCAGCGCCTGTTTGAGGCGGAAGACTGGGAATCCTACAGCACAAAAGTCCATGCGCTCAAGAGCACGTCGCGGCTTATCGGGGCGGAGGAGCTTTCTTCCCGCGCTGCCCACCTTGAGCACTGTGCGGACGAAGGGGATGCCGCTGCCGTCAAGGCCGGGCACGGTGTTATGATGGAGCTGTACCGCTCGTATGCCCGCAGGCTGGAGCATTTTGACGGCGGGGAGCAAGATTCCGGCGCTGGAAACGGGGGCACGCAGGAGCTGCCGGCCGCCGTGCAGGAAGCGCTTTTGCAGAAACTTTCCGGCGCCGTGCAGGATTTCAGCATAGACGGCGTTGATTCGGTTATGGCGGAATTCAGAAAATATACAATTCCATTGGCATTTGCGCCGATATATGATAGAATAAAAGTCTGTGCGGACAACGTGGACTTTGCAGGTCTTAAGGCTCTGCTCACGGCGGAAGCTGCAGCAGGCGGCGAGGAGAAAGAAAGGCTATGAGTGAAAAAGTACTGTATGTGATGGGTGACGGGCAGCGTCTTGTTGTGAAGAATTTCCTGCATGAGCTGGAAGAGCGGGAATTTGTTGTCCGTGTTGTTGCACCGGAAACGGAAAGCCTTGGGGTTTTGCCGGGAGAACCGCTGCATCTGCTGGTCTGTCTTTCAGAATCCATGGATTTTGCAGTGGTGCGCAGTGTTGTAGAGAAAGCTGCTGATTCCGGCTGGCATCTGTACCTTGCCGGTACCATAAACGGCATATCGCCGGAAGAAGACGCTTTCCTTAAGAAAGTTCCCGGCGTGCATTTCCAGACCTTCCCGCTGGACATCGGCATCTTCATGTCGGAGTTCGAGCTGAACGACCGCGCGCGCAAGCGTGTTCTTGTTGTGGACGATGAGCCGATACTGCTCCGGAGCATTCAGGGCTGGCTGCGGGATGATTTTGAAGTTTCCCTGGTGAATTCCGGTGAAACGGCAATAGAATTCCTGTGTACGCATCCCATTGACCTTATCCTGCTGGACTACAAGATGCCCACGATGAGCGGAGCGGATGTGCTGCGCCAGATTCGCGCTGTGCCCAAGATGAAGGATACTCCTGTTATTTTCCTGACAGCATACAGCGACCGCAGCAGCGTGATGGACGTAATGAAGCTGCGTCCGGAAGGCTACATCTTAAAGAGTAAATCCCCTGATGAGATAAAGAAAACGGTTGTTGATTTCTTCAAGAACCGCATTGTGATGGTCTGATGCAGCTGCAGCAAAAGGAAAGCCGGGTGTTTTGCCCGGCTTTTTTTGTTTCCTCAGCGGAACTGCTGCACGTGCAGCTTTGTGTCCTCCGCAATCCCGTAGGAAAGGTTCTGTTCCCCGCGCTGTTCCGCCTGCTCAAGTTCCAGGCTGTCGTAGCGCTTCAGGCGGAAAAAGCCTTCTTTTTCGGCATGGGCGTCTCCTTTTTTTGCGGAGAGCGCAATCCGCTTTTCCCCGTCGCAGAGCAGGTAGCGCACCCGGCCTGATTTGTTGAGCATTGCGTCCGATACGACGCGGAATGTTCCCTGCTGCCGGAAATCCTGCCGGGAAAGCACAAAGAACGTCATTTTTACCGAATTCCTGTCGAGCCGGGCGGCTTCTGCCAGTGAACGCACCGGTTCCGGCGGCTGCCATGCAATTTCTGCGTGGCAGGTCTGGTTTGTTCCGGCGGCGAGTGCAGGGCAGGGTGCATCGGCGGGGCAGGGTGAAAGCACGTGGAAGCCGCAGCGCAGCAGCTCGTTGCGCAGGCTGATGGCATTGCGGCTTGTGGCAAGCAGTGCCGGTTCGCACAGCAGCAGCAGCCCGTCGTCCGCAAGGCAGCTGCAGAGTTCCTGCAGGAATGCGGCTCGCCGGGGAATGGCGGCATCCCCCGCGTCCGGCCACAATTCATTGAGTGCATGGCTCATCACGATGATGTCCTGCTTTTCTATGGAAGGCAGTGCGCTATGCTGGAAATCCGTAACGGTGCTGTGCAGGTGCATGCCGGGAAATTCACGGGCATA
>CADCQA010000327.1 GCA_902803415.1 uncultured Spirochaetaceae bacterium
AGTTTCAGAACAGGTTACACTAGAATGCGATGTTTAAAATCGCGCTATTTGAGCGATTTTAAACTCGCCGACCTGAGCGGAAACGTAGTTTTCGAACAGGTCTACTATACTTCCGTTTGAAGTAAAAAGCTTCTTAAGAATTGCTCCGGGACTTATCATATTTTGTTCTATAATCGCGACAAAATTTGATATTCATTACGTCAAAATATAAGTAGCGGGTACGGATTTTATATGCTAAAATGAAAAATGGAGGAAGTCACACAGATGAATAATTTTGAATTCTATTCACCAACCTGTTTTGTATTCGGAAAAGACACAGAGACCCAAACCGGGGAATACGTCAAAAGATTCGGAGGTACAAAGGTCCTGATTCATTACGGCGGCGGAAGCGTTGTCCGTTCCGGACTGCTTGACCGGGTAAAACAATCACTTGACGCACAGTCAATTTCCTACATCGAACTGGGAGGAGTAAAGCCAAATCCTCGGAGCGGACTTGTATACAAAGGAATTGAACTCTGCAAAAAAGAAGGTGTGGATTTCATTCTTGCCGTCGGCGGCGGAAGCGTCATCGATTCCTCCAAGGCAATTGCTGCCGGAGTTGTATATGACGGTGACTTCTGGGATTTCTACCGTGGAAAGAGAATCGAAAAAGCACTGAGTGTAGGCACCGTCCTTACCATTGCAGCGGCAGGAAGCGAAGGCAGTCCTGATTCCGTCATCACAAAGGAAGAAGGTATGTTCAAGCGGGGTGCAAGCGGAGATGCAATCCGACCGAAGTTCAGCATCCTGAACCCGGCCCTTACCCAGACACTGCCGGCATTCCAGACCGCCGCAGGAATCAGCGACATAATGGCGCATCTGTATGAACGTTACCTGACAAACACCGAAGAAGTGGAAGTTACCGACAGGCTTATCGAAGCGCTTCTGCTCACGATGGTGCATGAAGGGCCGCGCGTTATCGCCGACCCCAATAATTACGAAGCGCGGGCAAACATCATGTGGGCAGGGACGATGGCGCATAACAATGCATGCGGTGTGGGACGCAGCCAGGACTGGCTCAGCCATACCATTGAGCACGAGCTTTCTGCACTGTATGATTGTGCGCACGGTGCCGGTCTTGCCGTAACCATGCCGGCAGTGTTCACCTACGAGATGAAGCACAACATCATGCGCTTTGCCCAGGTTGCAGTCCGTGTGTGGGGCTGCCAGATGGATTTTGCTCATCCGGAAGTCACCGCAAAGGCTGGCATTGAAGCATTCAGGGATTTCCTCATCTCGCTGGGGATGCCGAAGAATTTTGAAGAGCTGGGAGCAAAGGAAGCTGATATTCCCAAGCTTGTTCAAGTGCTGTGCCACGGTGACGGCCGCGACGGAACAATATCCGGCTTCATAACACTCACCGAGGACGACTGCACAAAGATCTACAACATGATGGTGTAGCAGATGGATTACAGCCAGTACGAGACCATCGATTTCGGCAGAATAAGTGCCTTCAATATGTCCACCGGCCGCAGGGAGCGCAGCTACCAGATGCACTGGCATTCCTATGGAGAAATAGTTCTTGTGGGGCCGGGCAGGACAAATGTATACAAAGTCAATCAAAGCACGTATCAGCTTTTCGAAGGAGATTTCGTACTGGTCTGGCCGATGGAAATGCATGCAATCATAGATGCAGACCGTGAAAAAGCGCTGCTCATCCAGTTCAGCAACACGTTCATGAATTCGCTGCTGGATTTGCAGCGCATCATGCATTTTTACCGGAACCTGCATGTGCTATGCAGGAATACCCATCCCAAGCTTTCTGCACGACTCCAGACATTAGTGTACAGGATGAAAGATATTTTCTTTTCCGGTGAAGTGAACCGGGAACTCAGGTGCTGCATGCTTCTTATGGAATTCATCCTTGCGCTGGATGAATACCGTGATGAGTTTGCTCCGGAGCTCCGGCACGTATCGCACAACAATTATACGGATGATGTTATGCGCCGGATGACGATGGTCACGGATTATATCAAGAACAACCTGACGGCAGACGATCTGTCACAGGGAGCAATGGCAGAGATGGCAGGAATCAGCAAGGATTATTTCTCCAGAATATTCAAAAATGTTACAGGCATGAACTACAGCAAGTGGCTGAACATGATACGACTTGAGAAAGCCACGGAATTACTTGCGCAGAATGAAATGACACTCACGGAAGTTGCGATGCTTTCAGGTTTTCAGAGCATACCGAGTTTTAACAGGGTGTTTCATAATGATAAGGGAATGGCGCCCGGCGAATACCGGGCACTGTTTGCAGGAGGTGTTCTATGAGTATTGATTTGTCCGCTATGCCGAAGCTTGGATTCGGCCTTATGCGTCTGCCGGAAAAAGACGGCGTGATTGACCATGAGCAGGTGTGCAGCATGGTTGACAGTTACATGAAAGCCGGCATGAATTATTTCGACACCGCCTATGTCTACCATGGCGGAAAGTCAGAAGTTGCCGCACGGGAAGCACTGGTAAAGCGCTATCCGCGGGACAGCTTTATGATTGCAACGAAGCTTCCGGCATGGGAAATAAAACGCGAAGAAGACATAGAAAGAATTTTCAATGAGCAGCTTGAAAGAGCCGGCGTTGACTATTTTGACTTTTACCTGCTTCATTCTATTGAAGACGGTTCGAATTACGACACATACGTAAAATACGACTGCTTTGACTGGTGCATGAAGCGCAAGGCAGAAGGAAAAATCAAGCATTTCGGTTTTTCCTTTCACGGCAGCCCGGAGCTTCTTGAAGAAGTCGTTGACAAACATCCGGAAATCGAATTCGTACAGATACAGCTGAATTATCTTGACAGAAGCAATCCTGTTGTCCGCTCCCAGCAGCTCTATGAAATTCTGCACAAGCGGAACATCCCGATTATCATCATGGAACCTGTGCGCGGCGGCATGCTGGCAAATATGGCACCTGAAATTGAAGCGAAATTCAAAAAACGGCAGCCGGAAAAATCTGTTGCTTCATGGGCACTCAGATTCGTTGGCTCGCTGCCAGGCGTGATGACGATACTGTCAGGGATGTCCAATGAAGAGCAGATGCATGACAACATACAGACATTTGCAAATTTTGAACCGCTCGCCGATGATGAGTTTGCAATAATCGATGAGGTTACGCAGGAACTGCTCAGCATGCCGCAGATAGGCTGCACAGCCTGCAAATACTGCTGCGACGGCTGCCCGATGAAGATAAGCATTCCTGATGTGTTCAGAACTGTCAATACGCTCCGCCGCTATCCTGATGACTGGCGTTCCAAGAATTTCTATTCCGGCCTGATTCAGCGGAGCGGAAAGGCTTCCGACTGCATAGGCTGCGGCCAGTGCGAAAGTGTATGCCCGCAGCATCTTCCCATAATCAAGCTCATGAAGGAAGCTGCAGGAATATTGGATTAACAGCAGGGAGGCAGGAACATGAACGTACTGATTATAAACGGAAGCCCCAGAGCGGACGGAAACACAACAGTTGCCGTGCAGGAAATGCAGAAAATCTTTGCAGCCGAAGGCATTGCCTGCGAGCATGTCCAGATCGGCAGTAAGATTATCAGGGGCTGCATCGCCTGCGGCAGCTGCAGCAAAACAGGCAGGTGTG
The DNA here is from genome assembly GCA_902803415.1 of uncultured Spirochaetaceae bacterium. Lineage (GTDB taxonomy): Bacteria > Spirochaetota > Spirochaetia > Treponematales > Treponemataceae > Treponema_D. The sequence continues at coordinate 3,625 of CADCQA010000327.1, forward strand.
CCATTGATGATGAAGTGAACGTCCTTGCAAAAAAATTTGAAGCTGCAGACGGACTTGTGCTTGCCTCCCCTGTTTACTATGCATCTGCAAATGCCACGCTGGTTGCCTGCCTTGACCGGCTCTTCTACAGCACGCATTTCGACAAAACCATGAAAGTCGGTGCAAGTGTTGTTGTAGCCCGCAGGGGCGGCTGTTCTGCCACGTTTGACGAACTGAACAAATACTTTACGATATGCGGAATGCCTGTTGCATCCAGCCAGTACTGGAACAGCATACACGGCAATGCAAAAGGCGAAGCAGCTCAGGATGCAGAAGGCCTGCAGACCATGCGGACGCTCGCGCGGAACATGAGCTTTTTGATGAAAAGCATCGCGCTCGGCAGGGAAAAATTCGGCCTGCCGGAAAAAGAGCAATGGCAGCCGACGCATTTTATCCGATAACAGCGGAGGAAAGCAAAGCATGGATACAGGCACAAACAGCAGTCTTCCGGGCGATGTACTGGACCGCATCAGCGGAATGGAAAAAATCTTCGACGAGGCACAGGAGATAGTGCATTCGCTTGAACAGGCGATTGCTGCATACAAAGACTTTCAGCCCGAGATTCAAAAACTGGAGGCCTACTATACGAGCCGGCAGTGGAAGGATGATTTTGCGCTGGATGAAGCAGGAAAACTCCCGGTAACCCTGAAACGGGGCGTGCTTTCCGAGGACGGCATCTACAATCTGCTTGAGCAGAACAGGAAAGTAAGGACGTTGATTTCATGAAGGTATATGATATTTCACAGGAAGTGTTCGGCTGCAAAGTGTTTCCCGGAGATCCAAGTCCGGAAAAAGAAACGCTGCTTACCATAAGCGATGGTGCAGTCTGCAATCTGAGCGCGTTCAGGATGTGCGCGCACAACGGTACGCATGTCGATGCGCCCTTCCATTTTTATGCGGACGGAAAAACCATCGATCAGGTTGAGCTGGAAAAATTCGTCGGATACGCGTACGTAGCAGAACATGAAGGCAAGATCGGGGCCGCAGATGCCGAACGAATGCTGGATGCAGCACGGCAATGCAATCCACTGGCAGCAGAACGGATTCTGGTCAAAGGAAAAGCAGTTGTTACCAGTGAAGCGGCAAAAATTTTTGCGCAGCGCGGAATCAAATTATTCGGGAATGAATCACAGACCGTAGGGCCGGAAGATTCCCCGAAAGACGTGCACCTGGTAATGCTCGGTGCAGGAATTGTGCTGCTTGAAGGCATACGGCTTTCCGGCATCCGCCAGGGAGTGTATCTGCTTCACGCAGCTCCCCTCAATCTTGGCGGCTGTGACGGCGCACCCTGCCGGGCGACGCTGCTGGAACTATAAAGGGCATCTTTAAGTTCTCCCCAAAACGCCGGGCACCATCAAAGAATAAACCTGTTCGGAAACTTCAGTTTCAGAACAGCTTACACTAGAATGCGATGTTTAAAATCGCGCTATTTGAGCGATTTTAAACTCGCCGACCTGAGCGGAAACGCAGTTTCCGAACAGGTCTATTCTTTTTTATGTAGAGGCAATTCCTATGGCAATGGTCATTCTTACGTTGAACTGCGGGTCTTCTTCCGCAAAATATCAGGTCTACGACTGGGACAAAAAGGAAGTCCTTGCGAACGGTGTCGTGGAGCGCATCGGCATTGAAGGCTCCGGCATCACGCACAAAGCGGGCGGCAACAAGACAGAAATCAAGAGCCCCTGCCCCACACACAAGGAAGCCATCGAGCTTATCCTCAAGACCATCACCGACGCTAAAATCGGCGTCATCCCCGATATGTCCGTCATCAAGGCGGTGGGGCACCGCGTGCTCCACGGCGGCGACAAATTCACCAAGTCCGTGCTCATCACGCCGGAAGTGCTTGAAACATTCCGCTCCGTGCAGGATCTGGGACCGCTCCACAACCCGGCAAACATCATGGGCATAGAAGCCGCACAGAAAGTCATGCCGGGCGTGCCGCAGTGCGCCGTGCTTGATACCGCCTGGCACCAGACCATGCCGGAAGCAACATTCATGTATGCAATCCCGCGCGAATGGTACACCAAGTACGCCGCCCGCCGCTACGGCTTCCACGGCACATCATTCCTGTACACCGCAAAGCGCGCCTCCGTGCTGCTGCACAAAAAGCCCTCTGAGACAAACCTCATCATCTGCCACATCGGCAACGGCTCTTCCATGTGCGCGGTAAAGGACGGCAAATGCTACGACACCACGATGGGCATCACGCCGCTTGAAGGCCTGGTGATGGGCACCCGCTCCGGCGACCTTGACCCTGCCCTGCCCTTCTACATCATGCGCAAGACCGGCATGAGCGCGGACGAAATGGACAAGGCACTCAACAAGAAGTGCGGTCTGCTGGGCATCACGGAAAAATATTCCGACCGCCGCGACATTGAAGTGGCAACAGCAGAAGGCGATCCGCTCGCAGAGCTTTCCATCGACATGGAGGCGCTGCGCATCCGCAAGTACGTGGGTGCTTTCATGGCAGAGCTGGGCCGCGTAGACGCCATCGTGTTTACGGCAGGCGTGGGCGAGCGCTCCCCGATTATCCGCGGTGCATCACTGCGCGGGCTGGAGCACATGGGCATCAAGATTGACATGCAGAAGAATGAGTACAGCTTTACCGGCAACGCAGAAACCTGCATCTCCGCCGATGACAGCAAGACAAAGATTTTCGTTATCCCGACCGACGAAGAGCTGGTGATGACGGAAGACGCATACGCGCTCATGAAGGGCACCTATGACGTGCACACGAATTTCACCTACAGCTTCCAGGATCCTGCATACGTGAACAAGGCACGCGAGGAAGGCCTGCAGAAGGAC
>CADCQA010000328.1 GCA_902803415.1 uncultured Spirochaetaceae bacterium
GCCCCGGCCGCCGGAGAAGTTTCCGCAGAAGCAAAGCCCCTGCTGTGGACGGTGAAGGCGATGGACAAAAGCACGTTCTTCTTCAGCATGGTCAGGCAGGTGCTTCCGCTCTACAATTTTGTGGACGACACAGACGTGCTGGTCAGGCAGCTCTTTGCCCTTATGTACCGGCTGTGCAGCTTTGATGCCGCAGCAATCATTCTGGATGACCAGCCCGCGCGGGCGTACCGCAGCGGAACGGAGCGGCTGAGCGAAGAGGCAGGGAATTCGTTCTGGCAGATATGCCGGACTGACTACGAGCAGCTGGCAAAGAAAAACCACGGCGTTTCCTACGAGGAAAAGGAAATCCCCGGCATTGTACAGCAGGAGCTGAGCAAGAACAACTTTGAATCCTACCGCAGCTTTGAAGTGCGCGCGGGCGAAAAATTTGTGGGAACGGTGCATCTTGCATCCTGCCGCAAACGGCTGTTCACCTACAAGGTGCAGTCCACGCTGGAATTCCTGCTTTCGCCGCTGGCATACCTGCTGCAGGAATCAATCCGCCTGGAAAAAATTTCAACGGCAGAAAGCAAGCTTCGGCTGGCCTTTTCAAAATTCGTTCCGGAGCAGGTCATCAACGACATTCTTGTGTCCCAGAATGTGCAGGAGCAGGAACACAATGAAAAGCGCAGGATAGCAATCCTCATCTGCGACATACGGAATTTCACCACAATCAGCGAGATAAACCAGCCGGAAGACGTCGTGAATTTCCTGAACAACTACTTTACCCACATGGTTGATATCGTGAAGCGCCACGGCGGCACCGTAGATAAATTTATCGGGGACGCAATCATGGTGCTTTTCGGCGCGCCCATCAGCTACGTGGACAATGCCCGGCGCGCCGTCAGTGCAGCAATAGAAATGTATTCCCACCTGGACAACATAGACTGCAGCCAGCTGAAATTCCCGGAAGGCATCCGGCTGGACATAGGAATCGGCATTCATTACGGTGAAGTCATCGTGGGAAACATCGGCAGCAAGGACAAGACAAACTACACGGTCATCGGCGACGCGGTGAACCTGACGTCGCGCCTGGAAGGGCTCACCAAGCTTTACGGTTCGAGGGTTATCATTTCGGGGGCCGTGCGGAACGAGCTGCCGGAAAACATGCACGTAATGCTGCTTGATTCCGTAAAGGTCAAGGGCAAGAAAAAAGACGTGCAGATATACCGTGCGGACGCAAAGGCGCTGCCCAAAGCATTCACGGACAACTACGAAAAGGGCCTGAACCTGTACAGCAGCGGAGCGTGGACGCTTGCCCTTTCCTACTTTGAAAAGGCACTGGAAATCATGCCGCAGGACAAGGCCGCAAAACTGATGGCAGAACGCTGTACGGAGTTCTCCGCACATCCGCCGGAAGACTGGGACGGGGCCGTCGCCCTCACATCAAAATGAGAAGCACAAGAAGCGAGGTATATATGGACAGGAACAAAGCATCGCCGAAAAAAAACAATGGCACACAGGAAGAAGGAATCATCGACTTCGGGAACGAAATCTTTGCAAAGGAAAAATTTTCAAACGCGCTGTTCGGGATTATGACCATGGCGTTCTGCATCCTGATGGGGAACATTCCCGCCGGAAAGCTGGGACTGGTCATTGCCGCGGGCGCAGCGCTTTTCCTGCTGCTGCAGATACCGATTTTCGTCGTTGTGAACAAGCAGGTCTGTCAGTCCGTTACGGAAGATTTGTTTTCCTTTTACAGCTACGAATCGAGCGTAAAGGAACGGACAAAGCTCATCAAGCAGCTTATGGCGCTGCCGGCAAAGAACGGCATTACGGTGTTCATCATCTTTATGCTCTGCGGCGGAAGCTGGGCAGCGCTGAGCGCATACTGCGCGCGGCTGGACACCGATTCCATCATTCTGTTCATACTGGCGCTGTCCATCGGTTCGTACTGCGCGGCAATCCATTCCATGACCGGCATTGCACAGAAGCTCTGTTCCCGCCACGCTGCCATCATCGTGGAAAAAGGCGTCTCAAAGGAAGAAGTAGAGCAGCGCCATTACTTCGGCACAAAATCAACGGCAATCACGGCGCTGCACATTTTTGCGCCCATGTTCTTTGTAAACAGCGCATTCTTCATTCTTGCCTGGCGCACCTTTGTTTCCGACATGCCGCAGTACCTTGCATTCTTCCGCCTTGCGGTCATCTGCATCGTCGCACTTATTTTCTATTATGTATATTCAACAACGCTCTTCCGCCGCATGATGAAATCAATCAACAACATGCGGGATCTGCTGAGCGGCATGAACAAGGACAACCTGCACAAGGTGCAGTTCGAGCACACCGACCTGTCCAACGAATTCATGTACAATGTTTACCTTATCAACATCATCGTGGGCATCCTGCAGAAAATCCTGAAGGAAAGCCAGCGCATCAGCCTTGAAGTCATTGAGTCAAGCAACGAGCTGTCCGTCATCTCTAAGGAAACCGCCGTTACGTCGCTGGAGCAGACGAGCGGCATCCGCGAACTGCTTTCCGCAATGGAAGAAACGGATTCGCTTTCCAAGAGCATTGCAGAAAAAATCGGCGAAGTTTCGCTGGTTGCAAAACGCACGACGGAAAACATTGCCGACGGCTTTGACATCCTGCGGCAGAACATGCAGAAGCAGGAAGAGATACGGCAGGCAAACGAAGTAACCGTGGAAGGCATCAAGCACCTGACGGAAAAAATAACAGGCATATCGGACATCGCGGGCATCATCAACGCCATTGCCGACCAGACGAACATCATCGCATTCAACGCGGAACTGGAAGCATCCAGTGCCGGAAGCGCGGGCGCAAATTTCTCGCTGGTGGCAAATGAAATCAGGCGGCTGACAAACCGCACCATCCGTTCCACCGACGAAATTCGCAAGCGCATCGTGGAAATACAGCATTCGTCGGACGACCTGCTCAATGCGTCCCAGGACGGCAGCAGGAAAATTCTGGACGGGAACCAGATTATACAGGAGCTGAACAGCCGCTTTGAGGAACTGAAACAGTCTTCGGAAACAACAGACTACGCTTCCGAGGACATAAAGAAAATCATAGACCAGCAGACGGCATCCTTTGCACAGATTGTCATAACGCTGCGCCAGATTTCCGAAGCCGCAGAAAGTTTCTCCGGCTCAACGCAGAAAATCAGCGACTCTGCGCAGAATCTCTGCACCATATCCGAAAAGCTGAAGAACATTCAGCCTGATGCAGAAACTTCCACTGCAAGCGAGGTAAGAAAATGAAGCAGGAAAAACAGCATACCCTTGAACAGCAGCACCGGATTTCAAGCTATCTGCCGAACATACTGTGCGGCATCCTGATACTCGTGTACTCGGTGTTCATCCTTAACTTTGACATTCATGCGCAGCTGCCGCTGATAGTGGGAATCATCGTCATGATTCTGGCAGCCCAGTGCATTTTATCGCCGATCACAAACCACCTGCTGACAGGAAAGCTTTCCCGCCAGATAGAAAAATGGCTTACGGAAGGCGCAACGCAGGAAGAACGCACGCAGATTTTCCTTGCCCTGCACAGGCACCCCTCAAAAAAGCAGCGTGAAACCATCACGTACTTTATGGTCTGTGCCTGTTTCCTTACCATCGCCTACCACCTGCTGCTGGACATAAATCTGTTCCTCAACGGCATAAACATGTGTGCCTGTTTCCTGGGCGCCTACCTTGCATCGCTGCTGGCGGTGTCCTACAGCCGCAAGGTCTGCAACGGATACATCTGCAGGCTCGTGGAGGAAGGAATCGACCCGAAAGTCCTGCGCAACAAGCAGTTCTTTGGCTTTTCGTATGCACGTTCCTTTTTCAGCTACTGCATTGTGCCGGTCGTCTGGGGCATCCTGCTGGCAACGGTGCTTTTCATTGCGTACTACTACAACAACGTGCCTTCGGAATCGGGCTTCCTTCCGGCGCCCCCCGGCGGAGAGGGACTGCGCGGCACCCAGCTGGCACGGCTCGGCGGTGTCTTTGCCATAAACACCGCCATCGGCAGCGTGTCCGTCTACTCATTCCTGCACAGCATTCTTGTGTCTTCGGAAAAACTCCAGACTTCCATGCTGCACATCATCAAGAATGACATCTTCACCGTAGAGCTTGTTTCCACGGACTTTGAAACGGAAGTTTCCTACAACCTGCACCTTGTGAACCAGGTCGTGCAGCTGTTCCGCTCCATCCTTGACAACATACGCGGCATCGGCAGCACCATGACTGACCCGATTTACAAGCTTGCCGAAATCTCTCAGGCAACATCGTCCACGTCGCTGGAGCAGTCCACCGGCGTAAAGGAGATTCTTGCCACGATGGAAGATTCCGACCGGCAGACGCGGAGCATCGAGGAGAAAATCAGCGATGTGACTGCCGTTGCAGAAGGCACGGAAAAGAACGTAAACATCGGCTTCAGCACGCTGCAGTCAAACCTGGACAAGATGACGGAGATAACGGAAGCAAACGTGTCTACGATTTCCGGCATACGCGAACTGGGCGAAAAAATCGGCGGCATCTGGGACATTGTAAAAATCATCAACGACATTGCCGACCAGACGCGCATCATCGCATTCAATGCGGAGCTGGAAGCAAGCAGCGCGGGGGATTCCGGAAAGAATTTCCACATCGTTGCAAATGAAGTGCGCCGCCTTGCCGCAGGAATTACGGCATCTGTTGAGCAGATAAAGGAGCGGATTACGGAAATCCAGCATTCTTCCGACAACCTTATCATCACGTCCGAAAGCGGTACGGAAAAAATCCGCGAAGGACTGGAATTGTCGGAAAAGCTCAAGGAAAAATTCACCGACATTCAGAGCTCTTCGGAAATCACGGTAGAATCCGCAAACCAGATCAAGGAAATCATCGGGCAGCAGGCAACGGCATTCGACCAGATTGTTACCACGGTGCGCCAGATTTCTTCCGGCATCGAGAATTTCTCCACGTCCACGGGCACGGTAAACAACACCGCGCAGAAACTCAAGCTTGCCGCAGACCAGCTGGAAAACCTGCACAAGCAGATCCTTACGGAAAAAGACTAGGGGGAATTGAGCGCAGTCCTTCTACTTTTGGCGTTTTTCTGCTAGTATAAAGGCTATGAAAAGACTACAGAAATTTAGCTTCATTTTGCTTTTGGCAGCAGTGCTTGCTGCCCCGGTCTCTGCAAAGGGTTTTTTCAGCAAACTCTTTGGCAAGAGCAGCACAACTTCTGGCGGCAGCGTTGGGGCTGACCGCGAGCAGCTGATGCTCGTTTCGGCAGAGGACATGGACAATGCCGCCAAAGAGCAGTATGCCCAGGTGCTGAAGGAAGCCGGGGATGCGGGTACGCTGAACACGGACAAGGCTGTTTACAACCGCGTGCAGGCTGTGGCAAAGCGGCTCATCGCCCAGACCGGTTCATTCCGCGAGGATGCGCTGAAGTGGGACTGGCAGGTGAACGTCATAAAGGAAGACACGGTGAACGCATGGTGTATGCCCGGCGGCAAAATCGTGGTCTACACGGGAATCATCGATACGCTCAAGCTGACTGACGGCGAACTGGCAGCAGTCATGGGCCACGAAATTTCCCACGCGCTCAAGGAGCACAGCCGCGAGCAGGCCAGCAAGCAGTATATTCAGCAGGCAGGCATTTCCGTCGTTACCCAGGTTGCCGGACTGAGCGAAACCGGGCAGGCTGTGCTTGCACTCGGCACGCAGTACGGACTTACGCTGCCGTTCAGCCGCGAGTGCGAGACGGAAGCAGACAACATGGGCACGGAACTGATGGCACGGGCCGGCTACGACCCCCACGAAGCCATCACGGTTTGGGAAAAGATGAATAAGCTTTCCAACAACTCCGTGCCGGAAATCCTTTCCACCCACCCGTCAAATGACAGCCGC
>CADCQA010000329.1 GCA_902803415.1 uncultured Spirochaetaceae bacterium
GCGAAGCCATGTGCGCAGCATTGCGGGAACAGGCATATACGTGCGTAGTGGATGCAACGCATCCCTTTGCCGTTGCAGTCTCCGGGGAAATCCGGCAGGCATGCCAGTCGGCAGGGCTCCGCTGTTTCCGCCTTGCACGCCCCACTGACTCCCGGAGCGCTGCCGGAACCGTTTTTTTTGATTCCCTCCGGGACGCTGCGGCATACCTTGATGAGAGACAGGGTACTGTTCTTGTAACAACGGGCAGCAAGGAGCTTCCGGTGCTTGCCGCTTCCCTCCGTGAACCTTCGCGGATTTTTGCACGGGTGCTGCCGTCTGTGGAAAGCCTAAGAATCTGCAATGACTGCGGAGTGCCGGGCAGCCATATCATTGCGATGCAGGGGCCGTTCTCCCGGGAGATGAACGAAGTGCAGCTGAAGGCCTGCGGTGCTTCATTCCTGATTACAAAGGAAAGCGGGCAGGCCGGCGGCTATGAAGAGAAAATTGCTGCGGCAGAGGCCTGCGGCGTGACTGCGCTGGTTGTCCGCAACCCGGAGAAAAATTCAGCTGCTCCGGAAGCTGCGTCCTTCCGCTTTCCTGCATTGCTTTCAGAACTTTCATCGCTGTATGGCATGGATCTGGAGCCTGGAGCGCAGCGGGAACTGGTGCTTGCCGGCATTGGGCCGGGCGGAACGGGCTGCATGACCGAAGAAGTGCGTGCGGCGCTTTCTTCGGCGGACGTTCTTTTTGCTTCCCCCCGCGTGATGGCGGATGAACTGCGTGTTGCTGCACAGCAGCGCGGTGCTGCCTTTGTTCCCTGCTACCGCCCCGATGCGGTGTTTGCATATCTGGAAGAACACCCTGCCTGCTGCCGTCCAGCCGTACTTTTTTCCGGGGACAGCGGTTTTTACAGCGGAGCATCCGCCTTTCTTTCCGGCGAAGCTGGCAGCGCAGCACAGCGCTCCGGCTGGAAGCTCCGGCTTTTGTGCGGGATTTCTTCTGTTGCCTGTTTTTCTGCGCGCATCGGCATTCCTTATCAGGACTGGGTGCTTCTGAGCAGCCACGGACGCTTCTGCAATGTCATCGGTACGCTGCGCTTAAAACGGCGCTGCTTTCTGCTTGTCTCCGGGTGCAGGGATGTCCGGCGGCTGGGCCGGAAGCTCAGTGCAGCCTGCCAGAACGGTGTGCTCGGCAGGCTGCGCATCCATGTGGGCTACCAGCTCTGCCGCCCGGATGAGCTGGTGATGGACTGCAGCCCGGAGCACCTGTGTACGCTGCAGGCGGAAGGCCTGTATGTGCTGCTTCTGGAACATGACGCTGCCGTTCAGGAGCCGCTTGTGCCGGGGCTTCCGGACGAAGCGTTCCTGCGTGAAGCGCATGTGCCCATGACAAAGTGCGAGGTCCGTGCCCAGATTCTCTGCACCCTCCGCCTGACGGAACATGCCGTGCTGTATGATATTGGGGCCGGAACCGGTTCCGTGACTGTGGAAGCCGCGCGCCTGTGCACCGGCGGAAAGGTTTTTGCCGTGGAATGCCGGCAGGATGCCTTTGCACTTCTTAAGCAGAATATCAGTCATTTTTCTCTAGAGAATGTGAAGCCGCTTCTTGCCTGTGCCCCCGACGGTCTGGAAGAACTGCCGCCTCCTTCGCATGTGTTTATCGGCGGCAGCGGCGGCAATCTGCGGGACATTCTGCGTGCCGTGCTGGCAAAAAATCCATCCGTCCGGATTGTGCTGTCCGTCGTTACGATGGAGACCGCCGTTCTTGTGCAGCAGCTTCTGCGGGAACTGCCTCTTACAGACTGTGCCGCCGTGCAGCTTTCCGTCAGCCGTCTTGAAAAGCTCGGTTCCGGCCATTTCCTGAAAGCCCAGAATCCTGTGTTCATCGTCTCTTGCAACGGGAACGGGCAGGGCCTGGCAAAGGAAGATGCAGCGCTGCTGCCGCCCGGCGCGGGCGGGGAGGTTTGGCTGTGACAGAACGGCTTTGTGCTGCAGTTCCCCGCCTTATGATTGCTGCTCCGTCAAGCGGCAGCGGAAAGACCCTGCTTACCTGCGCCCTGCTCCGTCTGCTGCAGCAGATGCAGGTGCATGTACAGGCATTCAAGTGCGGCCCGGACTATATCGATCCCTTGTTTCACCGTCAGGTGCTGGGGCTTCCTTCTGTCAATCTGGATACGTTTTTTACCGGCCGGGAACTGACAAAGGCGCTCTTTGCCGAGCATGCCGCCGGTGCCGGGCTTTGTATCATCGAAGGAGTGATGGGCTATTTTGACGGACTTGGTTCTGTTGCTCCTGCCGGTTCAAGTGCCGATCTTGCCGATGTGCTTGAAAGTCCTGTCGTGCTTGTCGTTTCTGCAGAAGGCATGGGACGTTCCGTTGCAGCGCTGGTAAAAGGGTTCTGTGACTACGAAGCACATGCGCATATCCGGGGCGTCATACTGAATAAAGTTTCTCCATCCGTGTACCCGAAGCTGAAGGAAGCCATTGAGGCTGCCGCTCCAGTCAGGGTATTGGGTTACCTGCCCAGGCGCCCGGAATTTGCCTGGGAAAGCCGCCATCTGGGACTGCTGCTGCCCGGTGAGATAGCGGCTTTCCGGCAGCAGCTTGATGCCGCCGCCGCCGCCCTGCGGGAAAGCCTTGATGTCCCTGCACTGCTGGAGCTTGCGGGCGCTGCACCTGCCCTCCATGCCACTACGCCGGAAGAAGCTGCCGGCATTCATGCCGCTGAAAAATCTTTTCGTGTGGGCTATGCGCAGGATGAAGCCTTCTGTTTTTACTATGAGGATAACCTGCGGCTGCTTGCCAAACTTGGTGCCCGGCTGCAGCCTTTTTCCCCGCTCCATGACCGTGTGCTGCCCCCGCTTGACGGCGTGCTCTTCGGCGGCGGCTACCCAGAGCTTCATGCCCCGGCACTTTCTGCCAATGCTGCGTTCCGCGAGTCGGTGCGTTCTGCCATTGCAAAGGGGCTTCCGGTGCTTGCCGAATGCGGCGGCTTCATGTATCTGCAGCAGTCGCTTTGCGGGAAGGACGGTGCCGTGTGGGACATGGTCGGTGCGATTCCCGGTCGGAGTTCCTATACTGGCTCGCTGGTGCGCTTCGGGTATGCGGAATTTTCCGGGCTGTCATTTGGCAGCGGGGAACGTATCTGCATCCGCGGACATGAGTTCCATTATTTTGACAGTACCGAAAACGGTTCTTCCTTTACGGCACGCAAGCCTCTGGGCGGCAGGACGTGGCAGTGCATGTGCGGCGGCAGAACCATGCTTGCCGGTTTCCCGCATTTGTATTATTATTCAGCGCCGGGGCTTGCACAGGCATTTGCCCGGAGCTGCTGCGCGTATGCCCGGCAAGGAGGGAA
>CADCQA010000330.1 GCA_902803415.1 uncultured Spirochaetaceae bacterium
AAGGAACAGCCGTACTGCTTGCGGTACAGCTGGCCAAGGTACGCGCTGTTTATGTGGTACTTCTTGCCCAGGTTTTTCAGCGTAAGGTTCTGGCTGTAATTTGTTTTTATTTCCTGCGCAATCTTGTGGAGCGTGCTGCTGGGCACCTGCCGGTGAAGCTGCATCAGATAGTCCGCGTAATCACAGGCAAAGCGGGCAATGTGCGCCTGATCGCCGCTTCCGGTACTGGTGTCAAAAGTGTTCTCGTCCACCAGCTGCAGGATTTCCTCCTGCGTCAGTTCGCTGTTCTGCTCTGAAGCAAGATGGATAAGGTTGAACATAAGATAGTGGATGTTCAGCCGGAGCAGGGTTCCGCTGATGTTCATCCTGCGGAATTTTGCAAACAGCGCGTCCACGCTCTTGTGGATGCGGGAATGGTTGTCGATGTTGATTGCGTAGATAAGCTCATCCAGCTGTTCTTTGCAGAGGACGGTATGGTCGCCGTCCGAGCGCATTTCTTCCTCATAGAAGAAGATGTCCTTGCCAAAGTAAAGTGCCTGGCGGCCGTACAGTTCTTCGATTGAGGCATAAGATTCAGAGAGAGAAGCAAGGCTGCTGCATTCCCTGCCCACAAGCATCTTCAGGCGGAGCGGAAGGCCTTCGCCGGCATACTCGAACAGCTGCTGCAGGTACGCGTTTTCGGAACAGGTGCGGGCAAGCCCGCTGCAATAGATAATGCCCACGTCATAGACATGGTTCCGCGTGGAAGCATCAAGAATGGCAAGCGCACCGGCATCCCCAAGGAATTCGCGGCAGCGCGCATAAACTTTTTTCTGCACCGCACGCTTTTCTCCGGCAGGCAGGCTGCCAAGCTGCGGGTCTGCAAGTACCAGTTCCACAAAGCGCAGGGAAGAAGATTCAGGCACTAGTTTCGCTGCGCAGGCAAGTTCCGCAGCATCGGCCTTGCCGTGCAGGACAGGAACAAAAACATCCGAAAGCGGTGCCGCATCCGGCCTGCCGCTGTACAGGCTCCGCACCTTGTGCAGGGCATCCAGCAGATCCTGCTGCTGCAGGGGCTTTGTCAGAAAATCAATACAGTTAAGGCGGAATGCCTGCCGTGCCGCCTGGAAATCTTCGTGTTCACTCAGAATGATGGTCTGGGGAGGACAGGCCGTTTCCGCAGAAATCTGCTGCAACAATGCAAGTCCGCTTGTGCGGGGCTTGCTGCTGCCCGCAATCAGCAGGTCAACCTGATGCGACTTCAGGAACGTGCAGGTTTCCCTGCTGCCGGAAAGTGTCCTGACAATCTCGAACCCTTCCTGCTTCCAATTAACCAGCAAGGAAAGCTCCTTCTGAATCAAAGGATCGTCGTCAACAAGAAGAACTTTAAGCATGGATTGGCCTCCTTTCTGCCACCTGTATGCTATCACCGAGCACGCTGCTGTTCCTTTAAAAAATTGCTTTTCTCCATCCAATACTTGCTTTTTTTTCTTGACTTTTTCTGCCTATAATGTAGAATTTTTAGGGATAACAGGAACTGCGGGGCAACGGGATACAAAGGCATGATTGAGAATCTGAACGGAATTTATGAGACGGTGAACTTTAGAAAAAACACAACCGTCAAAGTCTATCACAATCATGACACCGAGGACTATCCGAGCCACTGGCACACACCGCTGGAAATCATCATGCCCTACGACAGGGAATATCAGGTTACGGTGGGAACCGAGCAGAACCTGCTGGCACCCGGCGACATTGCGGTCATCTGCCCCGGCGTGCTGCACTCGCTGCACTGCAGGGAATACGGCAGCCGCTTTATATTCCAGGCGGAAGTGGCACCGCTGCAGGAGATGAAGTCATTCCGCTCGCTCCTGAACCTTATCTTTCCCGCCATTCTGATTACTCCCCAGGGAACGCCCGGTTTCTACCAGCAGGCGCGGGACATTCTTGAGCAGATAGACCGCGAGTACAAAAATAATTCCATTGCCGCAGAGCTTTCCGTGTATTCGCTGCTGCTGAACCTGTTTATCCTTATCGGCAGCAATTACGCCGGGAAGGAACCGGCAGACCTTGCCGCAGCTGCGTCCGGGGCTTCTGCAGGACATGCAGCGGGGGAAAGCAGCGGCGGGCGGAAAAAATACGGCATGAAATTCGTCACTGTCTGCAATTATATAAACGAACACTGCACGGAAGACCTGACGCTTGACAAAATTGCGTCGATCGCGGGATTCAGCAAATATCATTTTTCCCGGCTCTTCAAGCAGTTCACGGGCGTTTCGTTCTACAAGTACCTGAACCAGAAGCGCATTGCCTGCGCCCAGAAACTGCTGCTGAACCCCGACATGTCAATCACCGAGATAACGTTTCAGTCCGGCTTTACCAGCCTGTCGGCATTCATCAGGATGTTCAAGATTTTTAACCGCTGCACACCTTCTGAATACCGGCAGATGCGGATTCATTTTGTCTGAGTGTTCTTGAGCCTGCGGCTGTCCGCAAAGGCATAGAAGGCGGGCTTTGCCTTGTAGGCTCCGTCGAAAAGCAGCGGGCACTGCTTCTGCCTGCCGTCAGCCCCGCCGCCGACACCGGAAAAGCCCTGCAGCCAGGAATAGGGATCGGTAACGCCCCAGAACGTAATGCCGCTGACCGTTATGCCCGGCTCCTTGTCCAGCGCAAGCAGCGTGTCGTACAGCTGCTTGTAGTGCAGGGCCTGCCGCTGGTATTCTTCCTCCAGATTCGTGCCGTCAAAGGAGGCGCTTGCCTTCATGTCCATCTCGGTTATCATGACCGTGCCGACGACTGCTGCATAGGCGCGGACGGCAGCTTCCAGATCGGCAGCAGACGGGCTGTCCGCGGAACAGTGCCCCTGCATTCCCATCGCGCTGATTCTGGTACCGGGGGCTTCCTTTACCGCCTTCAGCAGCGCAACAATGCCGTTCACCTTGCGCGGAAGCCATTCGTTGTAATCATTATAGTAAAGTTCCAGTTCCGGCGGAGCATATTTATTTGCGTAGCGGAATGCATTGATGATGAACTCGTTGCTCTGGTAGACCTTCCACCAGCTTGACTTGTTGCCGTGGGTGGGGTCGGAAAGCTTGTCGTGCCCGCCTTCAAGGTCGCTGCGGTAGGTGCCGGTTGCATCGCTGACGGCTTCGTTTACGACATCCCAGCCGTAGAACAGCTTGCCGTAGCGCGCACCGGTGGGAGTCGAAGGGCTGGTGTAGTATTCCAGCATGGTCTTGATGTACCATTCAAGGCGGGCATTCATAAGGTCCTTGCTGACGTAAGGTTCCGAAGCATCGTAGTTCTCATGGAAGAACCATTCCGGCGCCTGCGAGTGCCAGACAAGCACATGCCCGCGGACTTTGACCGGGGACTTTGGATGCGCGTCGTTCCATGCAGCGATTTTGTCCAGAATTGCATCTGCACGGCTGTGGTCGAGCGACGGCACCTGCAGCGTGCTGCCGTTCAGTTCGGCGCTTTCAACGGCGCGCGGGCGGCGGTTGCCGTTGTAGTATCCGTTCATGCAGTCAAGTTTCAGCTCGTTCCCCAGGGTGACGGCATTAAAGTGGCGGAAGACAAGCTCCATGTACTGCTCGTCGCGGTATTCGCCGCTGCTCACTGCAGCCCCAACAATGACGGGCCGCTTGAAGCCCCGCTTGCCGCTAACCGCGTCCTTGAGGACAGGAATATTCATTTCGATGCCGGGCGTGCCGTCTGCCTGTGAGCCCGCAGCCTTTTGTGCGGCAGGGGAAATTTTTGAGCAGGATGCAAGGAAAGAGCCGGCTGCAAGAAGGGCACAGAGCCACTGTCCTGCTGTTTTCATGGGAGCCTCCGGGCGCATGCCGGAATCGTCCCGGCACCGCATTTTTTGAATCTGAAATCCGGGACTGCTGCCCCGTCTGCCGCGGCACTTTATCACCGGGCATTAAACCTGTTCGGAAACTTCAGTTTCAGAACAGGTTACACTAGAATGCGATGTTTAAAATCGCGCTATTTGAGCGATTTTAAAC
>CADCQA010000331.1 GCA_902803415.1 uncultured Spirochaetaceae bacterium
GAATTTTGACAATTGCTAGGGTTTGTGCAGGGCTTACGCATTTGTGCAAATGTATGCCTTTTTCAGGTAAAACAAGTCTTTTGATGAAGCCTTGAGGGGTTGTGCTGAAGTCCTGCGGCGGCAATGCGCTTCAGCATATCGGCGTAGCGCGCTGCATTGCTGATTGAAAGTTCCCCGTGGTGCAGGCCGGGCATGACGGTCATGGTGCCGGCGGGAAGCATGGCGTGCAGTGCCGCTGCCGACTGCAGCATCTTTTTGCTTTCCTTTTCACCGACGACTACATGCACGTCTGCGCTGCAGCTGCGCAGGGCGCCGCGGGGGGAATATACTGTGCTTTCTTTCAGGAACGCAATCATGTCGGCTTTTTGTATAAGGCAGGTGTCCCGGTAATAGTCTTCAAAAAGTTCCTGCGGTATGTGCAGGGAGGCGGCCTGCATTTGTGCAAAGCGTCTGTTCCTGGTAAGCCCGAAGCTCAGGCCGAAAACCGGGGCAATCAGCGCCCGGGTAAGCGGCGAGGGGATTGCACAGGCGCTTTCTACCACGGCGCAGGAACAAATTCCGCTCCTCATGCTCAGGATTTCCAGCGCAATCTGCCCGCCGAGCGAAAGTCCGCCGAGCAGCAGCACTGAGCCGCCAAGGTGTTCATCGATAAAAGCGATAATGTCTGCGGCATTTGCTGCAATGCTGGTAAAGGGCCGTCCGCTTCCGGCATGGCCGTCAAGCACGGGGAGCACCACATGGTATTCGTCCTGCAGCAGTTCGGCTGCCCGGCGGTAGTTCCACCATGACAGGCCGCCGCCATGCAGAAGCACTATGCTGTCTGCATTCCCCGCGCCGTACTCCCTGAACTTCACCGTTCCGCGCCCCTCTTACGGTGCCGTATGCTGCGGGGCGGCGTTTTAGTCTTCTGCGGCATCTGCCTTGGTCAGCATGGCGGATTCCCAGCGGAGCAGCGAACGTTCTGCGCCGTCATCGCCGTCCTTTACGTCGCACAGAATGCGGAAGACCGGCTCCGTGCCGCTCGGCCGCATCCAGATAAAGGCTCTGGTTTTCTGCTTGTCGTCAAGGAAGCGGATTTTCAGCCCGCCGGTGCCGTTGTTCCAGTCTGCGGCGTTGCGCCGTTCCTTTGTGCCGTTCGTCAGGTCGGCCTCGTAGGAGTGGAAGCCGTAGATTGCCTCCAGCTCATCCTTGTGCGATGCCCACTCTTCGGTAAAGATTTTCTGGAAGCGTGCTTTCAGCAGCCCCTTGTCCTGCGTTGAAATCTTCAGCGTGGCGCGCGGTTCACTGACTCCGGTGGTGGTGTAGGCGGGCAGCGTGTCGAGTATGTCTGCAACCGTAAAGTCTTCCTTGTATTTGAAAAGCTGGTCTGATTTTTCGCACCAGATGTGGAAGAGTCCCTTGTGTACGGTGCCGTTTGCATCCGTGCTGTCGCGGAGTGTGAGCAGCTTGATTATTGCGAACACCGTTGCCACGGGATCGCGTACGCTGGACGGCCAGGTGATGTTGCCGCCGTTGCTGCCTTCACCGATGATGCGCACTTCATAGCCTTCGTTGCGCTTCTGCCGGGCAAGTTCCACGACGTTTGCTTCGCCCACTTCCACGCGGAACAGTTCCATGCCGAATGCGCTGCAGATGTCTTCGATGCGCATGGACGTGGGGCAGTTTACCACGACGGCACGGCGGCTGGAAAATTTATTTGCCTTGCTGAGCAGTCCCGACTGCGGGAGCGTGTCGTCCTTCCAGCAGGAGAATGCACTTTCCGCGAGCACGCAGAGCGCAAAGCCTTCCTGCGCCGCCACAACATCCGCCTCTCCGGTCTTTTCGTTCCAGTAGACGATGTTGCCCCTGTCTCCGTCGCAGTCCGGCATGTAGCCCAGCAGCACGGAAGTGTCGCCTTCCTGCCGCAGCTGCTGCATCCGGTCGGCGCACTGCACAAGGTTTTCCGGCTCCGGAATGATTTCGTGGGCAATTTCGCCCGGCTCGCTGTTGAACGGGATAAAGCCGATGCCGCAGCCGGTGAAAAAGGCCTTGTCGATGGAAAGGGTGCGGGCGGAACCGTTCATGTCGCAGACAACGGAAAGCGGCTGTGCTTCCAGCGAAAGCTCCATTGCGTTGAACACTGCATCCTGGCCGTCGAGCCGGTTGGTGCCGGTGACTGCTGTGCGGATAAAGTCTTCGTAGATCTGGAGCGCAACTTTCTTGTACAGCGGGCTTTTCTGGTACACTGCGTCAAGCGCTTCTCCCTGCGCTCTGGCTGCGTAGCGCGCCGCCCGCTCTTCTGCGTTCGAAAAAGCACATTTTTCCTCGAACGACGCGATGAGCTTCTTTACTTCGCTGCCGGGGAGCACGCCGCCGTCGTTCAGGCCGAATTTGATGCCGTTGTGGCCTACGGGATTGTGGCTTGCGGAGATGTAAAGGAAACCGTCTATGTTCCGCGCGTATGCCATGATTTCCGGGGCGGCGGTAATGTCAAGGTAGTGCACGTCAAGCCCGGCGCCCAGCAGCACACGGAGCACGGTATCTGCAATGGCTTTTCCCGTGGGGCGCGTGTCCCTGCCGACGGCAATGCTTGCCGCCCGCTTGCCGCTTGCGGTACTGATGTACTCCGCAAAGGTCTGTGCGATGAGTGCGACAAGGAGAGTGTTCATCTGGCCGATGGACGGGCTGCTGTCTTCGCCGTCCCCGCTTTCCGTAAATATTTTTCTCCACCCGGAGGCGGACAGTATCATGTTGTGTTCCATAGTATCAAGTATAACGGCGTTTTTCTTTTCCTGCAATCAAATTATGCCGGAATGGGCCAAAAGTATCAGAAAATTATCCGCCGGGAGCAGTCAGCGTAAAAAACTGTGCTTGTGCCGGGGAACTTGCAGTGAAAAATGCGCTCCCGGCGGAAAAACGCCCAACACCGCTGGTTAAACCTGTTCGGAAACTTCAGTTTCAGAACAGGTTACTTTGAAATGCGATGTTCGAAATCGCGCTATTTCAGCGATTTTGAACTCGCCGCCTGTTTGGAAACGTAGTTTCCGAACAGGTCTATTGTACCGCTGCGCGTTACAAAGGCGGCGCTGTTCGTTTTTCCGCTTCCGCGCATTTTTCACTGCATTTGTCACCTGCCGGATGCCCTGTTTTCAAATGCCGTTTTTTCCGCTATAGTAGGAGGCATGAAGTATACTGAACTTGAAATGCCGGGGGCGGGCGACCGGGTGGTCGTGGGGCTTTCCGGCGGGGTTGACTCGACCATGACTGCCCTGCTGCTGAAGGAGCGCGGCTGCCTTGTGACCGGCGTCACCATGTCACTCTGGACTGACGGCGATCTGCCGGACATCCCTCTTGCGCATCACCTGCATGACAGCTGCTACGGGCCGGGGGAAGCCGCCGACATAGAAGACTGCCGGGAATTCTGCCGTTCGCAGGATATTCCCTACCATGTGATAGACGTGAAGGACGCCTACAAGCAGCAGGTGCTGGCATATTTCAAGGATGAATACCGGGCGGGACGCACGCCGAATCCGTGCATCCGCTGCAACCGCTTTATAAAATTCGGGGCGCTGCTTGCGGGCATCCGCGCCCTTGGCATCGAGTACGATTATTTCTGTACGGGGCACTACGCAAAGGTTGTGCGCGGAGA
>CADCQA010000332.1 GCA_902803415.1 uncultured Spirochaetaceae bacterium
CCCCAGATAAGGAAGGCACAGAGCAGGATGAAGAAATCAATGAAGACCGTGATTATCTCAACAAGGAAACTGCGGCGGCTGGAGATAAGCGATTCCATGTCAACATCTGCAATCGCATAGCAGACACAGTTGCCGGAAGAATCGTACACGGGTTTCATGGCCGTCAGCAGGTAGCCGTAAAAATCATTCGTGATAATCGGTTCAACTTCCTCTCCGGCAAGAATCTGCGGAACCCGCGGAAGAAACCCTTTCTCGTACGGAAAGAAGTCGCCGATTTTCTCCTCCGGGGCTTCATTGGTGGCGATGTCAAAGACAACGCGGTAGCCGTCAGTCTCCATTTTATACACGTACAGATAGGTAATTTCGTCCGCGCTGTACAGGATGTCGGCAAGCAGTTTCTTTGTTTCGGCATAGCCGTCTGCATTCCCGTCGCTTGCAAGGTATTCGTTCACCCGGTCGCCGTCAATCACCTTTGCGGCAAACGAAGCCGTTCCCAGGGCAAGGCTTGAATGCTCATCAATGATTGTCTTGTAATAGACCTTTACGCTGATATAGGTACCCGCGGCGGAAACAGTTATGAGCGAGAACACCAGCACCAGCACCAGTTTTATGCGCAGCGACAGGACTCTCACCTTTGTCCTGCCCTTCACTGCCATTTCATCGTCATCCAGCGGATTCTGCATCCACATGGTAAAGGCGGCGCAGCGGTAGAAGCCCGCGGGCACAAGATGCAGGATAAGCAGCACCAGCAGCAGCGTTGCCAGCTTGTCCGGGAAATCCAGAATCAGGCTGGAAAACAGATGAGACGTAAACTGATTGAACAGCCCGGTCTGGTACAGCACCCCGCTGATTGATTCGCTGTCAAAGGAAAGGCTTTCCATGAACCACGGGATGAGTGCACCCAGGCCGCCGCCGATGAACGTAAAAATGAACACCGCAGCAACGAGGCCGCTCAGCTTTTTAAAATACCCGCGCCGTGCAAGGTAGGCTGCAGCAGCGGCAATAAGCACGTTGAGCACGCCGTAGTACAGGGATGAAAAATCGGAAAAACTCTTTATGATGTTGGTGGCAAATCCTACCGCAATGCCCGGAAGGTAGCCGCCCATGGCCGCAACTGCCACGGTTCCCACGGTGTCCAGATACAGGGGCAGTCCCAGCATCGACACAAGCATTCCAAGAAGCAGGTTCAGGGCAATTCCGGCCACGCAGATGCACAAAGCACTGATATTCTGCCTTTCCCAGAAAAAATCAAGTAATTTGGTTATATAAGCTGCCTTTCTCATGTTCCCCCTTAGCTGAACTCTCTCTGCGCTGCCGGCCCCGGTCAGTTCCCGGCGGGGCGGGAGCCGGCTTTTTTCTGCTCGTAAAGCGCGGCATCCGCGTCGTCGATGCAGGTGCGGATGGCGTCAATGCCGCTGCCAAGCTGCGAATAGCCGATGCTGACCCCCAGCGGGTAGCGGCACTGCGCAATGGCATTCCGCTCGGCCAGCTGCTCATGGATGGCAGTGCAGAGCATATCGATTTCCTGACTGGATGTAACCCGCGCCACCACGATAAATTCGTCCCCGCCGTAGCGCGCAATAAAGTGACGGCTCCCCGTGATATTGCAGGCCTGCTTCAGCGTGTCTGCCACGCGGCGCAGGGCACGGTCGCCCTCCGGGTGCCCGTACTGATCGTTTATCGATTTAAATTTATTTACATCAATCATAAGGATGTAGGTCTGCGTGTCCTGCGCAAAATGCAGGCTGTTCAGCAGGAAGCGCTTAAGCTCGTTGCGGTTGTTCAAGCCCGTGAGCGGATCCTGCGAAATAAGCCCGTCCAGCGAATTGATGTAGACAAAAAGCATGGCAAGGGTGCAGCCGTAGCACAGGATGGGCAGCATGAGCCAGATAACCTGCAGCACGGTGGAAAGCAGCACGATAAAGGGGTAGAAGCCGATTATCAGGTGCTGCGGGCGGTCCATAAAGCTTTCCTTGCGCAGGGCGTAGCGCACCCCGTTGACGGCGGTGATGACCACATAGCAGAACGGCAGGGCAACCATGCAGGCATAGAAAACCGTCACGTGCATTTCCAGACCATCCTGCGTAGTGTACGCAAAATGCAGGATAAAACCGGCAACGGCAAGCACACAGGAACAAAACGCGGGAATTCCGCGCAGCAGCATGCCCTTCCGGCCGTATACCGCCCTGCCGTGCAGCACCTCTGAATACAGGTACCAGCCGAAAGCCGTCAGGGATGCAAGGATGAACAGCAGCGCGTCGATGGCGTTGTCCAGCACAGAACCGAAGGGAAGAATGTCTTCTTTAAAGAGAATCCACAGGGAATCAAAGAAAAAATACAGCATCTGCAGGACAAGCACGCGGTCAAAGTAGTGGTGCCACTCCTGCCTGTCCACGCCGCGGGCATCCTTGAACAGAATGAACGCAAAGACAATAAGGCAGAAAAGATTTGCTTCTATATAGAAGAAACTGTACGGCATGAAAGCCACCTCCCTGTGGGGTTCTTCATCCAGCAAACCTGTTCGGAAACTTCAGTTTCAGAACAGGATACACTAGAATGCGATGTTTAAAATCGCGCTATTTAAGCGATTTTAAACTCGCCGGCCTGAGCGGAAACGTAGTTTCCGAACAGGTCTAGTATACCACGGAAAGTGTGGATTGTACAGGAAAACACATCAAGGATAGTGCTTTGGCAAGCAGTGCTTTGGCA
>CADCQA010000333.1 GCA_902803415.1 uncultured Spirochaetaceae bacterium
GGCATGTCCGATATGCTTTTCTACGTGCTGCTTGCCGTCTCTGTGCTTGTCATTGTGTTCCTGTTGAACTGGTTCATTAAATGGAAGGCTTATGGCCGCACGGAAGCGGCGCAGCGCAAGGCGGAGGAAGCCCGGCGCAAGGCTGCGATGAAGGGGCTCATCGTTACCTGCCCCCTGTGCAACAGCCGCCTGATGCCCGGCGAAGAACTGGTAAGCCGCGTGTACCGCCCCATGGATGTGCCCGACCAGCTGTGTACGATAAACGGCTGCCCGCACTGCTACCCCGCGCCGGAGCCGGGAATACGCCGCGTGTGTCCCGTCTGCGGCAAGACGGTGCCGCTTAAGGACGCGCATCTGATTGCCCCGCTCTTCAACTACAAGGACGGCAAGAAGCACGTCATCGTTACCGGCTGCACCGAGTGCTGCAAGCATTCCCCCCGCTGAAGTTTTCCGCGCGTAAAATTTATGTGAAAAAAACTAAAGTCAAAAAATCAGTCTCCGAAGATAAAAGTAAGGGTGCTGGAAAAGCCCCCCTGAGCAGCAGGCGGATGGGTGAGCCGCTGCCCGCAACTCTGGAACTTTTTTAATTAGAGGAGATACATTATGGTTATCAATCACAACATGAGTGCAATGTTTGCACAGCGTTCTGAGGGTCTCACAGAAGTGAACCAGCAGAAGAACATGGAGAAACTTTCTTCAGGTCTCAGAATCAACCGCGCTGGTGACGACGCTTCAGGACTTGCAGTGTCAGAGAAGATGCGCGCACAGATCCGCGGCCTGAACAAGGCTTCAGAGAATGCAAAGAACGGCATCTCTTTCATCCAGACCACCGAAGGTTACCTGCAGGAATCTGAGGACATCATCCAGCGCATCCGCGAGCTTGCTGTTCAGTCAAGCAACGGTATCTACACCGACGAGGACCGCACGATGATTCAGGTTGAGGTTTCTTCACTCATCGCTGAAGTTGACCGCATCGCATCTGCAGCTCAGTTCAACGGCCTGAACATGCTGACCGGCCGCTATGCACGCCCCACCGGCGAGAACGACGTGACCGCTTCTATGTGGCTCCACATCGGCGCAAACATGGATCAGCGCACCCAGATTTTCATCGGTACGATGACCGCAGCTTCTCTTGGTCTGCGCAATGTCGGCACCGAGGAAATTCTTTCTCTTGCAACGCCGGATGATGCAAACCGCGCAATCGGCACTCTCGACGAGGCAATCAAGAAGGTGAACAAGCAGCGTGCTGACCTTGGCGCATACCAGAACCGCCTTGAGAAGACCGTTGAAGGCCTTGACGTGGCTGCAGAGAATACTCAGGCTTCTGAGTCTCGCATCCGCGATACCGATATGGCAAAGGAAATGGTGGACTTCACCAAGAACCAGGTTCTGTCACAGGCTGGCACTGCAATGCTGGCTCAGGCAAACCAGTCTTCACAGAATGTCCTGTCACTGCTGAAATAAATTATGGGAAGCTCGGAAAACTTCAGTTTTTCGAGGTAACTTTGAAAATGCGATGTTTTAAGTTGCGCTATTACAGCGACTTAAAACTCGCAGGCATCTTGGAAAATCACGGAAGTGATTTTTTGAGATGCCCGTATTTCTGCATGGCAGCGTAATGCTGGAAAGCGTCCCTCCGGGGGCGCTTTTTTTATAGCCGGCCAGCGAAGTTTTTGCTGCCGGTAACTATTGACAGGATGTTTTGTTATCAGTGATATGGCGAAGGAAATTAATTATCAGTTCAGGCTGCTCTATGCGATAGGCATCAGTTTTGTTGTGCTTGGGCACGTTGGCAATACTACGTTCAAATTTATGACGGACTGGTTCCCGTGGCTGTCGTTCCACCTGGGAATGTTCGCTTTTGCTTCCGGCTATTTTTTCAATGAGCAAAAAGCTTCCCGCTTCTTTTCGTTCATCGGGCACAAGGCACGCACGCTGCTGCTTCCGCTGTATCTGTGGAACTTTGCCTATGCAGCGCTTTCGTTTATTCTGGCAAAGGCAGGCTTCAGCTTTGCCGGTGCCGTTTCCCTGCGTTCCCTGTTCCTGCAGCCCCTGACTGAAGGAGATGCTTTCGGGCTGAATCTGGGCAGCTGGTTTCTGGTGCCGCTGTTTCTGTGCCACCTGTATGCTGCGGCGGTGCGCAAGCCGTTCAGCCGTCTTTGCGGCGGCACATTTTTTTCCGGCAGCATCTGGCGCTGCATTCCTTTTACCGTCGCTGGCATTGCGCTTGGCATTGCCGGTATCGAAATGGCGCGGCACGGATTCCGTCACGGCTGGTGGCTTGTGCTGCTCCGCTTTATGTATTTTGTGCCCTTCTACGAATGCGGCATACTGTACCGCTTGCATCTGGAAAAAAAGGACACTGCGCCGTCCCTTTTGTATTTTTCCCTTGTGCTGGGGGCGCAGCTGCTGGTCATCTTTATTGCCGGTGACGCGCCGGTCTGTATTCCCGGCCGGATGGACTTTGCGCAGCCTGCCGTGCTTTCCCTTGCGGGCGGCTTCCTTGGCGTTGCGTTCTGGCTGCGCGTGGCGCGGATTCTGACACCCGTGATAGGCAGGAGCCGCGTTGTTGCCGTGATTGGCGGCAATACGTTTTCGATAATGATGCATCAGTTCCTTGGTTTTTTCTGCCTGAAGACCTTCTTTGCGCTGCTGCACAAGTTCACTCCGCTGTGCGCCAGTTTCAGCTGGCTTCAGTACAAGAATGACATGTGGTATATTTTCTTTCCGAAAAATTTGTCGCAGATGGCAGTGCTGTATTATGCAGCTGCCGTGCTGCTGTCGCTTGCCATTGCGCGCGTGACGGATGCTGCGCTTGCCTGTGCCCGCCGCAGGTTTTCCCGCTGAAGCTGCCTATGAATGAAGATGCGGATGAATTTGAGGGCGCGGCTGAATTTCTGCGGGAACTTGCCGATGCATTCCGCGGCATGGTGGAAAGCTTTGCTTCGCGCCCGGCGGCTGGCGGCGGCCGTTCTGCCGTTGCCCTTGCAGAAGCCGCAGTGGCGCTGCTGCTGTGCTTTTTTGCCGCACGCATGCTTGCCTCTGTCCTGAGCTCTTTCTTTGCGCATCTGCGCTGTATGAAACAGTACGCAGAAACTTGTGCCGCCGCCGGGGATCCGTGGGGCATCGAAGAAAAGTGCCGTGAACTGGGGGCACGCATCGATGCGCACACCGGCCGGAAGGACAATTCGCTGCAGGTTGGCGTTCTTGCATACCGCCTTACCCTTATGCTGGGGATTTGCGCAGAGAATGCTGCCCTGTACTTTTATGCGGCACAGGTCTGCGATGCCGGTTTCCTTGACCTGCAGCCCGACCTGCTCAGCAGCGATGTCATCTCCGGGAAGGAGAAAAAACTGCTGCGTTCGCACGTGCTGCGCGGAATCGATTATTATGATTTTGTTCCGGAGCAGTGCATGGGGAAATTCCTGTCGGCTGCAACCTATCATCACGAAAACATTGACGGCAGCGGTATTCCGGAAGGACTGTGCGGGAATGACATCCCGCCGGGCGCGCGGATACTGCACGTGGCGGAAAGCTTTGTTGCGCTGGTGAACGGACGGGGCTACCACCATGCATTCGGGCGGCGGCGGGCAATCCGCGAGATGCGCCACCAGAAGACCCTGTACGACCAGCAGGTCGTGGAGGCGCTTGCCTGCGTGGTTACCGGCAGACGGCCGCCACGGTGCAGTAAGAAATAAAGTGGCGGGTA
>CADCQA010000334.1 GCA_902803415.1 uncultured Spirochaetaceae bacterium
CTGTAGCCGTTAAGCACGGCGGCAACCGCTGCCGCACATGCACCGGTACCGCAGGCAAGCGTTTCTCCGTTGCCGCGTTCCCACGTGCGCATTTTAAGCTCGTTCGGGCCGACCACACGCACAAACTCAGTATTCGTCCGCTCCGGGAACATCTTGTGATGCTCAAACTTTGGTCCGATTTCTGCAAGCGGTTCCTTGTCTACAAAGTGGCTGAACACAACGCAGTGCGGGTTACCCACGCCCACGCAGGTTACGCGGTAAGACAGTGCACTCTCAGACTCTGCCCCGGAGCCGCCGTTTTCTGCCTGTTCATCAAGCGAAAGCGGAGCGTTGACAATTGCAGTTTCCGGCAGCAGCCCTGCAGACACGGCACGCTTTACTTCCTCTGCATTGCTGCCGGCAACAAGATTCAGCGGACTGAGCGCTCTGGCCTCCAGCAGAGTGGGAAGTTTTTCCGGTTCAAAATACGGCGCACCCATGTCGACCGTTACGCTCGTTACCTTGCCGTTCTGCTTGTACAGCACCAGCGTCTTTACGCCGGCTTCGGTTTCGATCGTAATTTTTTCGGTTGCATCGGTTTTGCGTCCGTGCTTTTCGGTAATGCCGTCGATGTCATTGTCGTACAGGAACTTGCCCACGCAGCGGATTGCATTTCCGGCCATCCGCCCCTCACTGCCGTCCTGGTTAAAGAAGCGCATCTTTGCATCCGCAACGCTACTGTGCTCAATGAGCACAAGGCTGTCCGCGCCAATGCCGCCGTTCAGACGGTCGCACAGGCGGACGGCAAGTCCCGCAGGATTGTTCACCGCCTGCGTCATCGCATCAATCACGATAAAGTCGTTGCCGGTGGAATCCATCTTTGCAAAGTGCAGCATCTGCTTGGTACGGCGCAGGCAGTTGATGTCCACCAGCTCCACGTTTTCCGCATTGTACTTGCTCTTAAGGCAGTTGGCAATGGCATTCGCCGTGTCGATTGCCGTAAGGCACGGAATGTCACGCTCCACCGCATGACGGCGCATGCGCACGCTGTCTGCATGGGGGTCGCGCCCCTTGGCACTCGTGCTGATGACATAATCGATTTTTCCGCTGTCCAGCAGGGTAAGCAGATTATTGTCCGGGTTCTCGTGGATTTTGTTCACTACTTCAACTTCCATGCCGAAGTCGCGCAAAGTCTGCGCATTGCCTTCGGTAGCATAGAGGCGGAAGCCCATGTCGTAGAACTTGCGCGCAAGGTCGGGCAGTTCGTAGCGGTCGGTTTTGCGTACGCTGAACAAGACTCCGCCGGTGCGCTTCATGGAATAGCCCGCTGCAATCAAGCCCTTGAAAATCGCTTCTTCGCGGGTAGAGGCAATGCCAAGCACCTCGCCGGTGGACTTCATCTCCGGACCAAGATGTGTATCAACATCCATCAACTTCTCAAAGCTGAATACCGGAACCTTTACGGCAAAATACGGCGGCAGGCGGTACAGACCGGTGCCGTAGCCCATGTCGCGCAGTTTGCCGCCCAGCATTGCCCGCACCGCAAGATCCACCATCGGCACTCCGGACACCTTGCTGATGTAGGGCACCGTGCGGCTTGAGCGCGGGTTCACTTCGATGATGTACAAATCGTTGTTGTAGATAAGGTACTGGATGTTCACCAGGCCCTTGGTTCCGAGCGCAAGTGCAAGGCCGCGGCTCTGGCTGATGATTTTTTCGCGCATGATGTCATTCAGGTTCCAGCTGGGGTACACCGCAATGCTGTCCCCCGAATGGATACCCGTGCGCTCAATGTGTTCCATGATGCCCGGAATCAGCACGTCCTCGCCGTCGCAGATGCCGTCAACTTCAAGCTCAATGCCCATCATGTACTGGTCAATCAGCACGGGGTTTTCAATTCCCTGCGCAAGGATGATTTTCATGTACTCGTGCACATCGTCATCGTTGAAAGCAACAATCATGTTCTGGCCGCCGAGCACGTAGCTGGGGCGCAGCAGCACCGGGTAGCCGAGCTTTGCCGTTGCTTCAAGCGCTTCTTTTTCGGTGAACACGGTCAGGCCCTTGGGGCGGTTGATGTGCAGGCGTTCGCACAGCTCTTCGAAGCGCTCGCGGTCTTCTGCCAGGTCGATTGCATCCGCGCTGGTACCGAGGATTTTTACGCCGTGGCTGTCGAGGAACTTTGCAAGCTTGATTGCCGTGCCGCCGCCGAATGCCACAACCACGCCCAGCGGCTTTTCTGTGTTGATGACGCCCATCACGTCTTCCGGGGTGAGCGGCTCAAAGTACAGGCGGTCGCTCGTATCAAAGTCCGTGGAAACCGTCTCCGGATTGTTGTTTATCGTCACCACATCGTAGCCGAGCCGCTTGAGCGCCCACACGCACTGCACGCTCGCGTAGTCAAATTCAATGCCCTGCCCGATGCGGATGGGGCCGGAACCAAGCACGACAATCGTTCCCTTTGAAGCATGCGGGGGAACAGCTTTGCCCTGCGGCCCTGCAGCACCGCCGCGCAGCTCCTCCAGGAACTGTGCGGCTTCGTTCTCGCTGTCGCAGTCAGAATAGAAGTAGGGGGTTTCCGCGTTGAACTCACCTGCGCAGGTATCAACCATTTTGTAGCTGGGAGCAAGCGGAACAACGGCTTTCTGCTGAGCAAGGCTGATGCCGCACAGCTGCTCGATAAGCGTGTCCAGGTAACCGAGTTTTTTTGCGGCAACATAATGTTCCTGGTCAAGGGCAGCTTTTCCGGCCTTGACGCCGGCAAAATAGTCTTCCATATCGGAAAGCGTCTTCAGGTGCGCAAGGAACCACAAATCAATCTTTGTTACCGCATGGATGTCTTCCAGCGACATAATGCCGCGCCTGATAGCCGCAAAGATGGCAAAAATGCGCTGGTCGGTGCATTCGCCCACCCGGCGGCGGATATCGTCGTCGCTCTCTTCGGCAAAGGCAGGCAGGTTCAGGCTGTTCACGCCGATTTCGGCCCCGCGGACAGCCTTCATGATGGCGGTCTCAAAATTGTGCCCGATTGCCATGACCTCGCCGGTCGCCTTCATCTGCGTGCCCAGCTTGCGGGCGGCATACACAAATTTATCAAAGGGGAACTTGGGGAATTTCACCACCACATAATCCAGCACCGGCTCAAAGCAGGCGGCGGTTTTCTTGGTCACGAAATTGGGGATTTCATCCAGATTGTAGCCGATGGCGATGAGCGTGGCAATCTTTGCTATCGGGTAGCCGGTCGCCTTTGAAGCAAGCGCGGAAGAGCGGGAAACGCGGGGGTTCACCTCGATGACGGCATACTCAAAGCTGTCCGGCTTAAGGGCAAACTGACAGTTGCAGCCGCCTTCCATACCCAGCGAGCTGATGATATTGAGCGCCGCTGACCGGAGCATCTGGTATTCCTTATCGCTGAGCGTAACGGCGGGCGCAATGACAATGCTGTCCCCGGTGTGCACGCCAACCGGGTCAAAGTTTTCCATTGAACAGACCGTAAGCACATTGCCCGCGTGGTCGCGCATGACCTCGAATTCGATTTCCTTCCAGCCGGAAATGCATTTTTCCACCAGAATCTGATGGATGGGGGAACGGTGCAGCCCGTTGTGGGCAATCTC
>CADCQA010000335.1 GCA_902803415.1 uncultured Spirochaetaceae bacterium
AACGAAAAGGGCGCATGGATTACTCCGGCCTTCCCCAAGCTCATTTACGTGCTTGAATCCGACAATGTTGAAGAGAACTCAAAATACTACCACCTGACGGAACTTGCTGCCCAGTGTACGGCGCGCCGCATGGTGCCCGACTACATCTCCGAAAAGAAGATGCTGGAGCTGAAGGAGGGCAACTGTTACCCCTGCATGGGCTGCCGCTCCTTCCTGACCGTCTACCACGACCCCGCCAACGGCCGCCCCAAATTCTACGGGCGCTTTAACCAGGGCGTGGTTACGCTGAACCTGGTGGACATTGCCTGTTCTTCCGGCGGCGACATGACTAAATTCTGGACGCTGATGGACATGCGCCTTGAGCTGTGCCACCGCGCGCTCCAGATCCGGCACAACCGCCTGGTGGGAACCAAGTCGGACGTTGCGCCCATCCTGTGGCAGAACGGTGCACTCGCGCGGCTCAAGAAGGGCGAAACCATCGACCGGCTGCTCTACAACGGCTATTCTACCATCTCGCTCGGCTATGCGGGGCTGTACGAATGCACGCGCTACATGACGGGTAAGTCGCACACCGACCCGGAAGGCAAACCCTTTGCACTCAAGGTGATGCAGGCGCTCAACGATGCGTGCAAGCGCTGGAAATCGCTGGAGCACATAGACTATTCTGTGTACGGTACGCCGCTGGAAAGCACCACGTACAAGTTCGCCAAGTGCCTGAAGAAGCGTTTTGGGGTTATCCCCGGCGTAACGGACAAGAACTACATTACGAACAGCTACCACGTGCACGTTACGGAACCGATAGACGCCTTTACCAAGCTGAGCTTTGAATCCGAATTCCAGCGGCTTTCGCCCGGCGGTGCCGTCAGCTACGTGGAAGTTCCGAACATGCAGAACAACATCCCTGCGGTGCTGGCGCTGCTCAAGCATATCTATGAGAACATCATGTATGCCGAGCTGAACACCAAGAGCGACTTCTGCCAGAAGTGCGGCTTTACGGGAGAAATCCAGATTGTGACGGACACCGACGGCAAGCTGGTGTGGGAATGCCCCAACTGCCATAACCGCGACCAGTCCACGATGAACGTTGCCCGGCGCACCTGCGGCTATATCGGTACCCAGTACTGGAACCAGGGGCGTACGCAGGAAATCCAGGAACGCGTGCTGCATTTGTAGCGCGCTGCACCTGTAGCAGGCGGGAACTCCTATGTTCTACGGGAACATAAAAAAACTTGACATCGCAAACGGCGACGGCGTACGTGTTTCGCTCTTTGTCTCCGGCTGCAGGAACTGCTGCCCCGGCTGCTTTCAGCCGGAAACGTGGGATTTCTGCCACGGCAGCCCCTTTACCGCCGCCACGGAGGCGGAAATCCTTGCAGCGCTGGACAAACCGTTTGTCAGCGGGCTTACCGTGCTGGGCGGCGAACCCTTCGAGGAAGAAAATCAGATTGCGCTTGCCCCCTTCCTGCAGCGGGTGCGCCGCGCATTTCCCCAAAAAACGGTGTGGTGCTACACCGGCTACGTGTACGAGGCAGACCTGCTGCCCGGCGGCCGCAAGCACATTGACGTAACCGACGAACTGCTGGCATGCATAGACGTGCTGGTCGACGGCCCCTTCATCGAGGCGCAGAAGGATATTTCGCTGCAGTTCCGCGGCTCCCGCAACCAGCGCATCCTGCACCTGTCCGGGGGAAAAGCCGCCGGAATCCGGCAGGAAATCCCGCCTGCATCGACCACTTGAAAAAAAACAAGCAAAACTCTAGAATGTCTCCCGTATGAAAGAAACCCTGATAGAAGAATTTGTGAGCAAGGACTCGATGCAGGCATTGGACGACCTGCTGGCGGCGTCTGAAGACGGAGCGGTCGTCAGGGCCTCTGTCGTGCTCGCCGGTGCATTCGGGGCGGAAGCCGCGTTCGGTGCTATTGCCGATGCCTCCGCGGACGGAGAGAAGAAGCTTATTTCCAGCTTCCACAACAATTTAATGCTGCTGATTCAGAAGACCTGGGTAGAAAAATCCGACGAGGATTTGAAAGCCCAGGTTTTGTATCATTTGGAGGAATTCACCAAGCAGCTTGAAAGCAAGGCGTATGCAAAAGCCTACCCGCAGTTTTTCAGTATAGTCGATGACGTTGTGTACCTCATGTTCGGCATGCAGACAAAGACAAAAGAGTTCGGTGAATACGCCCTGCGCATAGACCCGGAGTTCGGTATTTTCTGGTGGTACATGAAGAGCCTGCCGCGTGACGCTGCATGGTCGGAGGGGAAAACCCGCATAAGCATCCTGCTGGGGATGTATTTCCTGGCAAATTATTAACATAAAACTGAAGGCCTCCGGTTCCCTTCCGGGGGAATCCTGCATAAAAAAAACGGAGGACTGCTTCTTATGGATATCGATGCGATATGTGCTGAACTGAGGAAAGGAGCAGGCGCCCTTGCACTCCATACAGCTGCCCAGAAAAATCATGCACTGACCTGCGTTGCGCAGGCAATACAGCGGAACAAGGCTGCTATCCTTGAGGCGAATGCAAAGGATGTGCGTGCTGCCCGCGAAAAAGGGGTGACGGAAGCCCTTGTTGAACGCCTTGCGCTTGATGAAAAGAAATTTCAGTCCATCCTTGACGGGCTGGAAACCATTATCGGGCAGGGAGATCCCGTTGGAGAGGAAATCGCCGGCTGGACGGCTCCGAAGGGCATGCAGATCCGGCAGGTGCGCGTGCCGCTCGGTGTGGTAGGCATTATCTATGAATCCCGCCCGAATGTAACCATCGATGCATTTTCGCTTGCATACAAGAGCGGGAATGCCATACTGCTGCGCGGTTCCTCTTCTGCGCTTGCTTCGAACGTGGCGCTTGTTTCCGCTATTCAGGCGGGGCTTTCGGATGCCGGAAGCGACGGTGTGCGCAACGCCATATATCTGTGCGAAAGCCATGACCATGATGATGTGAAGCAGATTCTGACGGCAACCGGCAAGATTGACGTGGTACTGCCGCGCGGTTCTTCCCGTCTGATAAATGCCGTTGTTGCAAATGCGCAGGTCCCGGTTATCCAGACCGGGGCGGGCGTCTGCCATCTGTACGTTGATGAGGATGCAGACCTGTCCATGGCGGTTTCCATTGCAGAAAATGCAAAGACTCAGCGCCCCGGCGCGTGTAATGCCATAGAAACGGTGCTGGTGAACAAGCGTGCAGCCTGCGAATTCCTGCCGCTGCTTGCCAAAGCGCTCGGCGGCAAAGTGCAGCTCCGCGCGGACGAAGTCTGCCACCCGGTGCTTGAATCTGCGCTCAAAAGCTGCGGCGCGCTTGAACGGGATCCCGGCTGTCTGGCGCGTGCCTCTAGGGAAGACTTTGGCTTTGAATTCCTTGACTTTATCCTTGCGGTAAAAGCCGTTGATTCCGTGGAAGATGCCATCGCCTTCATCAACACGCACAACACCAAGCACAGTGAAGCAATCGTTACGAACAACCGCCGCCACGCGCGCATGTTCCAGGCGCAGGTTGATGCAGCCTGCGTCTATGTGAATGCCAGCACGCGCTTTACCGACGGCGGCGAATTCGGCTTTGGGGCGGAACTTGGCATCAGCACGCAGAAACTCCATGCCCGCGGACCGATGGGCATAAAGGCTTTGACCACGACGAAATTTCTTATAGACGGGGACGGGCAGATACGATGACTATCAAGGAAAGTATTCAGGGCGCACGGAAAATCGTTATAAAAATCGGCAGCAACACGCTTGCAAAAAAAGACGGTACGATAAACGCCGCCTACATGGAGCAGTTTGCCGCTGCATGCGCCGCGCTGATAAAGCAGGGCAAGCAGCTGATAATTGTTTCTTCCGGCGCACAGGTTGCGGGGCTTTCTACTATAAAGGGCTGGGCGCACAAACGTGATGTGCATTACCGGCAGGCGCTCTGTGCCATCGGGCAGGTTGAGCTGATGGACCGGTGGCGCGCGGCCTTTGGTTCACAGGGCATCCATGTTGCACAGCTGCTCCTGACCAAGGAAGATTTTGATGATGACCACCGCACGCTGAACATCCGCAACACAATGTTTACGCTGGTGGATGAGAATGTCGTTCCTATCATCAATGAGAATGACTCCGTTGCCTTTGATGAAATCCGCATCGGTGACAACGACAACCTGAGCGCCCTTACGGCAATCCTGTGGAGCGCCGACCTGCTCATCCTGTTCAGCGATATTGACGGCGTGTATACGGACAACCCGAAGTCGAACCCCGGCGCACAGCTGGTGGAATCTGTTACCGACATTGCAGCGCTGCGCAGCCAGATTACTATCGGCAGCACGAACAGTTTTGGAACGGGCGGGATTGAGACAAAAATTCAGGCGGCAGAAAAAACAACGCAGTCCGGCATTCCGCTTATTCTTTCCAACGGCGGGAGCGGAAATTCCCTGCTTGCCCTTGCAGACGGCACCCAGCGCGGCACGCTGTTCCTTGCTGATGAAACGTCCCTGTTCCGCGCGATTACGGGGAATGCCTGAGCGGACGCTTCCGGCTTCTTTGCTTAGGTAACTTTACTCCATTTTTTCCACCCGCGAGCTGCGGGTGTGTTTTTTTTCTTTTTCCTTGTACAGCAGCCTGTCTGCCTGTGCCAAAAGTGATTCCAGGTCTTTGCCCGCCGCCGCGGAGAAGGGCGCTGCGCCAAAGCTTATGCTCAGGTGGAACAGCGGCCGGGTTTCCGTGTACCATGCATCTGCGGCCTTGTCAATCCGCTCCTGTATGCGGGGAATAAAGTCTTCGCTGATGCCCGTTGCCACGATGATGAATTCGTCGCCGCCCATTCTGCCCACAACATCCTGCGTGCGGAAGGTTTTTTTCAGGATTTCGCCCATCGTTACTATGGCAAGGTCGCCCGCATCATGCCCGAAGGTGTCGTTTATAGTTTTCAGGCCGTCCATGTCCGCATAGAACACCAGCCCCTTGTTCCCCATCTCTACGGCAAGGTCTATTACCTGCTGCCCGAAATTCATGATGCCGCGGCGGTTGTACAGCTTGGTCAGCTCATCAGTAAGCGAAGTGCCGCTCAGTTCGCTGAGCCTGCTGTTGGACTGCTGCAGCTGCTCCAGCATGGTGTTCTGGTGCCGTTCGATGGCTTCTTTTTCCGTAAACACCAGCGCGGAATTCAGCAGGCTTGCCATCATGGAAAACACGGTGTCGATGAGCGGCTTGGCAAGGTCGCCGGGTGCATAGGCAAGGTAGCCGCAGATGTAGTTGTCGTGGTAAAGCGTGCGGATGATGAGCAGCGGCGGCAGCTGCCGGAATGCATGTTCCGGAAGCATCTGCTGCTGCGGGTTAAAGCGGCTGCCGTCGGTGACCTTGCGGATGCCGGGGTCGTCGCCTTCTTCGTAGCTGAAAAGCAGCTGAGCGCGGGACGGCAGGGAAAGCTGCTCCGGATCCAGTACATTCTGCTTGCGGTCAAAGAGCACTACGGCACAGGCGCGCACGTGCAGCGCGAACAGTTCCCGCTTGAGCGGAAGCAGCGCCTGTTTCAGGGACAATGTATTGGACAGCGTGTCGCTGAAGCGCTGGATAAGGAAAAGCCCGTGTTCCAGCGAGGTGTACTGCGCGTGGAGGAAGCTGCTGCGCTGCCCGGAAAAAGGCACTTTCTTGCCGTCGGCATCCTTGTAATCGGTGCGGGTTGCAGTGCCCGGCAGGCAGCCGCATGACCTGCGGTACTTGAGCAGGCTCGGTATTTCCGTCCTGCGGGGGATTTCCCCGCCTTCTGCCAGCACGGCGGCGTATTCGGCGGCGCGGCGGCCCACCCCGTCCACATTTACACAGAGCGTGGTGAGTGGGACTTCGTAGAAGGCGGTGCTTGCAATGCCGTCAAAGCCGACGAGCCTGAAGTCCTGCGGAATGCGCATCCGGTGGCTGAGCGCGTATTCGGTTACGCCGGTTGCCATGTCGTCATTCATGCAGATAATGCAGTCTGTGGGAAGCAGGGAATGCTGCATAAAGTACTCCATGGCCGCGTTCCCGCTGTCTTCCTCAAAATTTCCCTCGAAAATGCGCTCCTCGTCCAGCGTGATGGTGTGGCGCGCGCATACGTCCCGGCAGATTGCAAGCCGTGCGATGGAGTCGGGGTTGTCCGCCGGCCCGCTTACGATGTTGAAGGTGCGGCAGCCGTGGACGGTGATAAGATGCTCGATGAGTGCCGCGTAATTCTGTTCGCAGCCGGCATAGACGTAGGATTCGCCGCCGTGCATGGGCATGGTGTAGACGCGGGGAACGGGTTCTTCGGTGCTTTCCTGCTTGCCTGCCGCAGGG
>CADCQA010000336.1 GCA_902803415.1 uncultured Spirochaetaceae bacterium
CTTACGCCGCATCTCGTCTGGGGGCTACCTATGCCCGCATAGACGGCGGTACGGCCAACCCCGGCTACTTTACCGCAAAGTAGCCCGTACCGTACGGTACAGGCAAAAACAGACTGTCCGGAGGCTCCGGCGTTCCGGGCAGCAAAACTAACTGCTTACAGGAGCACAACATGGTAAACTGGCGGCCGGCGGCAGGGACGGCGCTCATCATTCTGTTTTTTGGCGCGGGCGACCTTCTTGTTACAACGCTGTTTCAGGATATCCTGCAGGTTCCGCTCTTTTTTGACACGATTTTCATGATGGCGGCACTCTTCGCATTCGGGCCGGTGCAGGCTTTTCTGGAATACCTTGTCTTTGTGGGGCTTGCGTGCGTCAAGCTTAAGCTGCTGTACGGCCGGACGGACATGGTGTACCTGTACGCGCTGGCTGCCCTTACCATCATCGCCGTAACCTGGCTCTTTGTGCACAAAAAAGAGCGGTTTTCCAAGGGCGTGAACAGGGCATTCCTGTGCATCCTTAGCGCCTCCATGCTGTCCGGGCTTGCATGCTCGGTGGTCTCCGGCTTTATCAGCTACTTTACCCACCGGCTGGACGTAAAGGACTGGGCATTTAACCGCATAATTTTTGCATTCAACGGGGAGCAGCTGGGCTACCTTGCCTCGTCGATTGTGGGGCGCATTCCCGTTACCATGCTGGACAGGGTCATAACGACTTTTGCGGGCTTTGGCATTGCCAGGCTGTACAGGCGGCTGGCGGGCAGCGGGGGCATACCGTGAAAGCCCCTGCCGTCCTGCCTGTGCTTGCCCTGTGTGCGTGGATTTCCGGCTGTACCCTATATACCCCCCCCGGGTATATGGACGCGCGTGCGCCCTCCCTTTCCGGGTCTTGTGCCGGTGCATCCACAGGTGCAGGTGCATCCGCAGGTGCTGGTGAGGGCGTAAGCACCGCCAGCAGGGAGAGCGCTGCCGCCGCGGATGGCACTGCCGTTACCGGTGGCGGCGCTGGAAATGCTGCCGGGGGTGCAGACGGCGCCGTCAGCGGTGACGCCGGCACTGGTGACGCCGGCACTGGTGACGCCGTCAGCAGTGACGCCGGCACTGGTGACGCCGGCAGCTTAGCTTTGCAGCAGATTGCCCTGCTGGAAGCAAAGAACCGCGAGCTGGAACTATCGCACCAGAAAATCTTCAGCTACTTTATGTGGCTTACTTCCACCATTCTGGCGGGGGCGGTCATCCTTGTAGTGCTGAACGTACGCGAAAGCAGGCGCAAGGACCGCATAATCTACAACTCGGAGCAGCTGCTGCAGCATTCCATACAGGTGCAGGAAGCGGAGCGCAGGCGCATCAGCCTGGAGCTGCATGATTCGGTGGCACAGGGGCTGCGCTACGTTTCGCTCCTTGCGGAAAACCTTGCAGACAAAGAGGCCGCACAGAAAATTATCGCCACGCAGAACGAAAACATCGGGAACATCCGCAGGCTCTGCTACAACCTTACGCCGCCCGCCATTACGGGCAGCAGCCTGGTGCCGTCGCTCATCCTGCTGGGGCAGAAAATCTTTGACACCGGCAGTTCCGGATTCCAGTTCCGCGTGGTCTGCGAACCGTCGGTTGATTTTGCGGGCTGGAGCGGCGATTCCCTGATGAACCTGTACCGCATCGTGCAGGAATCACTGCAGAACATCCAGAAGCATGCGTGTGCAGAGGAAGCCACGGTGTTTTTCAAAACGTGCGGGGCAAACTCTCTCAAGGTTATCATCACCGACGACGGCTGCGGCATGGACGCCGCTCTGGTTGCGCGGGTAAACAGCGCCAGCTTTGATGACGTGAAAAACCTGCACTTTGGGCTGCGGAACATCTTTGAGCGCGCAAAGCTGCTTGGCGGGAAAGTGACGTACGTTTCCGAAAAAGACTGCGGTACGCGGCTTACGCTGGAACTCTAAAAGGAACAAGTTAAAAAGAAGGATACCATGGAAAAGACGTTTTACATAATCGATGACCATGAAATGCTGCGGACGGGAACGGCTTCCTACATAGAGTCTCATTCCGGCTGGAAATGCCGCGGGAATTCCGGGGAAGGGGATGCAGCGCTGGCCGAATTTGCGCAGCTGGCCGCAGCGGGGACGGAACTGCCCGCCGTCATCATCTGCGACCTGAATTTCTACGGCGAGGACAGCGGCTTTGACCTTATCCGGCGCATCCGCCGCCTGTACCCGCAGCAGAAAATTGTTGTGTACTCGATGTTCTTTGCGCCCGGAATCGTGCAGAATGCCATGCACGAAGGCGCCGGCGGCTATGTGTCAAAGATTGCCTCCTGCGACGAACTGCTCCAGTGCATGGAAGCGGTGTTTGCGGGCGGCACCTTTATCCAGAGCGGGCTGCAGGAACGGCTGGAGCAGTTCAACTCCTTTGCCGACGCGCTTACCCGCCGCGAAAAGGAAGTAATGGAGCTGCTGGTACGCAGAATCGGCAACGAGCAGATTGCCCAGCTGCTGGGCTTAAAGCGCCGCGCGGTAGAAAACTACATCTCCAGCATCTACGACAAAACCGGCATAAAAGACCGCGCCGAACTGGTCCACCGCTTCGGGTAAGGGGCTCCGGGCTGAAGTCCCAGTGCAGAAAGTGTACCCTCATTGCTATTCTTTTCTATAAATGCTATTATCTTACGAGTGAAGGGGCGACGGTAATCGCGGAATCTCCGGGCTGAGTTTTCCGGGCTGCCATTTTTAAGCCCACAGAGGGAAGCATTATGTTGACGTTGAAATTCGGTGGAACGAGTATGGGGTCTGCGCGGCGCATCCTTGACAGTGCGGACATCATGGTGAAACGTGCCGGGGACGACCGCATCTCGGTGGTGGTAAGCGCCGTGGCGGGGGTTTCCAACAAGCTGCAGGCTGCCATTGACGCCTGCGTTTCCGGCGGGCAGCCGTCTGTTTTTGTGCACGAGCTGCGGGGCATCCATGCCGACATCTGTGCGGAAATCCAGTCCCTGCTGCCGGGCTTCACTGCCAGCGCCGTACTTTCCCGGCTGGAGCCGCTCTTTGTGGAGCTGGAAAAACTGCTGTGCGGCCTGGTAACCTTTGGGGAATGCCCGCCCAGCGCCTACTGCCGCATCATGGGCATGGGCGAACTGTTATGCACGCCCATCGTTGAGGCGGTGCTGCTTGCCCGCTCCCAGCGCGTCACGGTGCTTGATTCCCGCCGCTTCATCTTCACTACGGGCGACCAGAAAGAAGGTGACCCCGACTACATGCGCTGTGCGGAAGCATTTGCCTCCTACCGCGACAACGCCGGCAAGGTTGCCCAGATTCTCCTGTTCCCCGGCTTTATCTGCTCGTGGACGGGCGGCACCGGTTCCTCCACAAAGATGGGACTGCTGGGCCGCAACGGCAGCGACTTCAGCGCGGCAATCGTCGCATCCTGCCTGGGCTCTTCCCGCGCGGAATTCTGGACGGACGTGGACGGCATTTACACTGCCGACCCGCGCGTGGTAAAAGATGCCATTCTTGTGGACGACATGAGCTACGAGGAAGCAATTGAGCTTTCCTTCTTCGGCAGCAAGGTCCTGCACCCCAAGACGCTTGCGCCGCTGGTGGCAAAGGGCATAGAAGCATGGAGTCTGAATTCGATGAATCCTTCTGCGCGGGGCACCCGCATCGGGCGCGGTCCCTTTGCCAGCGGCCGGAACGCAGGCCCGGTGCGCGGCATCAGCTGCCTGAAGGACTGCGCCATGGTTTCCGTGTACGGGCCGGGCATGAAGGGGCGCCGGGGCATGGCGGCACGCATTTTTGCGGCGGTCAGCAACGCGGGCATCTCCATCCTGCTCATCACGCAGTCTTCTTCCGAATATACCATCTCGTTCTGCGTGCGCAAGGCCTATGCAGACAAGGTGCAGGATGTGCTCAAGACGGAATTCTCCCTTGAAATCTCTACAAAGCTGGTGAGCACCATAGACGTGCGCCCGGACTGCGCCATCGTGTCCATCGTGGGCGATGCAATGAAGGAAAAGCGCGGCGTTGCGGGCACCTTCTTTGATGCCCTTGCCAGCCGCGACATCAATATTCTGGCAATTGCGCAGGGCTCCAGCGAACGCTCCATCTCTGCCGTTACCAGGGCGGCGGACGGCGACACTGCGGTGCGGGTTGCCCATCAGTTCTTCTTCAACACTACGCAGGCAATTCAGGTCTTTGCATTCGGTGCGGGCACCATCGGCAGCGCGCT
Source organism: uncultured Spirochaetaceae bacterium (assembly GCA_902803415.1). Taxonomy (GTDB): domain Bacteria; phylum Spirochaetota; class Spirochaetia; order Treponematales; family Treponemataceae; genus Treponema_D. The sequence continues at coordinate 4,218 of CADCQA010000336.1, forward strand.
GCTGGAGCAGATTGAAGAGCAGCAGGAAGCGCTGCTGGAACAGGGCATCGACATTCAGGTGCTTGCCATTGCAAAGTCCCGGCAGATGCTCTTTAACCCCGACGGTATCCGGCTTGCTACGTGGCGCGAAGACATTGAACGCGATTCCCGACCCACCAGCATTGACGACATCCTTGCATACGTGCGCGAAAAGAAGCCGCTCAATCCGGTCTTTGTGGACTGCACGGCTGCATACGACCTGCCGGAGCGTTACCTTGACGTGCTTAAGGCCGGCATGAGCATTGCTACTCCCAACAAGCGCGCCAATTCCATGGGCATGGATTTTTACGGGCAGCTGCGCCAGACGGCGAACGACATGCACGTGCGCTTCCTTTACGAGGCAAACGTGGGTGCGGGGCTGCCCATCATCGATACGCTGCAGAACCTCTTTAAATCCGGCGACAAACTGCGCAGCTTTAACGGCATTATGTCCGGCAGCCTGAGCTACATCTTTGGCCGCCTGGACGAGGGCGCAAAATTCAGCGAGGCGGTGCTTGAGGCAAAAGAAAAGAAATTCACCGAGCCTGACCCGCGCGACGACCTGAAGGGCACAGATGTTGCCCGCAAGGCGCTCATCATTGCCCGCGAAGCGGGGATGCAGATTGAGCTTTCGGACATACAGATGCATTCCATCTTCCCGGA
>CADCQA010000337.1 GCA_902803415.1 uncultured Spirochaetaceae bacterium
AGCTTCCCGGCAAGAAGAAGGTGCGGGGCGTTCCTACGGTGGAAGCCGTCGTTGCACGGGAAAGTGCCGCAGCCGGCAGGGATGACGCGCAGGATGCTGAGCCCGCCGCCGGAGAATCCGTGCAGCAGGAAGCCGGAACAACGCATGCTGCGCCGGAGCCACAGGATGCTGTGCCGGCGCCACAGGATGCTGTGGCGGAAGATGCAGGTGCTGCCGGGGATAGCCCTTCACCCGATGCTGAAGATGAGATGAAAAAGCAGGAAGAAGATAATAACTTTAAGCTGTTTGACGAGGATGCAGATGCCGAGGAGCAGGCTGCGCTGGATGCCCGCCGTGCGGACATGAACCTTGAAGGCGAAACCGCGCTGCTGGAAACCGTGCTCTTTCTGGAGAGCGAGCCGCAGAGCGTGGAAGTGCTTGCCAAGATAACGCAGCTTTCCGAGGACGTCGTGGTGGAATGCCTTGAGCGTCTGAAGGAAAAATACCTTAGCCCCGACAGCGGCATTGAGGTTTCCCAGATAATCGGCGGCTGGATGCTCACCCCGAAAAAGGAATGCTTTGATCTTGTAAAGGAACGCTACGGCAAGAAGAATGAAGGCCGCCTGAGCAAGGCCGCAATAGAAACGCTTTCAATCATCGCGTACAGCCAGCCCATCACCCGTGCGGAGATAGAGAATTACCGCCACGTGAATGCCGACAACATGATGCGCATTTTGCTGGACAGGAAATTCATCAAGGAAGTGGGAAAGAAGGATGTGCCGGGCAAACCTGTCCTCTATGGAACGACCAAGGAATTCCTTGAGTTCTTCCATTTGCAGAGCATTGCGGATTTGCCGCAGCTTGATGAAAAAGAAAGTGAGAGGTTCGAACTTGCAAGATAAGCATGAGGAGCTGCGGCTCCAGCATTACATGGCACGCTGCGGGGTTGCGAGCCGCCGCGCCAGCGAAGCAATCATTACTGCGGGGCGCGTAAGCGTGAACGGGCAGACTGTTACGACGCTCGGTACCAAGGTTTCCGCGGCGGACACTGTCTGCGTGGACGGGCAGGAAATCCGCCTTGAGGAACAGAAACGCTATGTGCTGCTGAACAAGCCGGCCGGTTACGTCTGCTCCCTTGCCGATGAAAAAGGGCGTCCTGTCGCTGCCGATCTGCTTCGTGCGCGCTACAGCGAACGGCTGTACAACGTGGGGCGGCTCGACATGTTTTCCTGCGGGCTGATTATCTTTACGAACGACGGCGATTTTGCTGCGCGTCTGTCACACCCTTCTGCCGAGCTGGAAAAAGAATACATTGTAGACACCAGTCTGCCGCTGCCGCGCACGCTTGCAAAGGATTTTATGGCCGGCGTGCGTATCGACGGAGTGTTTTACCGCTGCAAGGAAGCGGAAGAACTGAATGCCCGCCGCATGCGGATTGTGCTGGTTGAAGGCAAGAACCGCGAAATCCGCCGTGTTTTTGAGTCCCGCGAAATCGGGATAAAGAGCCTTATGCGCATCAGGATTGGCAGCGTAGGGGTAGACGGCCTGCAGTATGGCGAATTCCGCGACCTTTCCAATGCAGAAGTGGCCGCATTGCTGCGCCAGTGCAAGAACAGCCCTTCAGCTTCCGCCGAAAATACTGAGTATTGATTTTGTTTAAAATATTGTATAGCAAGGAGTTATAAAAATGGTCATAGCGATAGACGGGCCGGCGGGAACCGGCAAAAGCACGGTTGCACACGCCATTGCGGAGCACCTGCACATTGTGTACCTGAACAGCGGCAGTTTCTACCGGGCGCTTACGCTTGCGCTGCTGGACGCGGGCATCAGCCTGGATGACACGGATGCTGTCATGGCGTTTGCTGCAAAGCAGCACCTTGATTACGTGAATGCGCGGCTCATCCTCAACGGCAGGGATGTGGACGACCAGCTGCACCAGGACAGGGTCGATGCCTCGGTGTCAAAAGTTTCTTCTATAGTACCGCTGCGCCATCTGGTAAACGCCCGCATGAGGGAAATCGTGCAGTCCCTGAGCGTCATCTGTGAGGGGCGCGACATGACCACCGTCGTATTCCCCCAGGCAGAATATAAGTTCTATCTGGATGCAAGCATCGACGTGCAGGCAAAACGCCGCTTTGAGCAGGGGGTGAGCGAGCTTTCCCTTGAAGAAATCAAGCAGGCTATCATCCAGCGTGATGAAATGGACCGGAACAAGGCTGAAGGTTCGTTAAAAAAAGCACCGGATGCGGTATATATTGACACTTCAGACTTGACCATAAATCAGGTTTGTGAGATAATTGAATCAAAACTCAAAACTAAAGGATTGACAATGGCGCAGAAGGAAGTGGAACAGAATATCGACCAGGGCTCCAAGGACGACATTCACACACAATTAGAGGAATCTATCAGCAAGATGGAGCAGGTTGAGGACAATGCTCTTGTTCAGGGCAAAGTCGTGCAGGTGACGGATGATACCGTTTTTGTAGACGTGAACTGCAAGTCTGAGGGAAAAATCCCTCTCTCTGAATTCGGTGATGATATCCCGAAGGTCGGCAGCACGATTACCGTGTATCTTATCAACCAGTTTGGCAAGAACGGTCCGGAAGTTTCAAAGATCCGTGCCGATGAGAAGCGTCTCTGGGAAGGGTTTAAGCTTGCTTTCAATGATAAGACTGCGGTCGACGGCAAGATTGCATCCCTGACAAAGGGCGGCTACATGGTTGATTTGGGCGGTGGTATCAGCGCTTTCCTTCCGATCAGCCAGGCAGACAGCCAGAAAGTCGAGAAAGCAGAGAAACTGCTCGGTACAAAGGGGCAGTTCTATATTGAGCGGCTCTACAGTGACGGCCGCCGCAATGTTGTGGTTAACCGCCGCAAGTATCTCGAAGAGAAGATCGACGCAAACCGCGAAAAATTCTTTGAAGAAGTCCGTATCGGTGACAGCGTGAAGGGAACGGTGAAGTCTTTCACCAGCTTTGGCGCGTTCATCGATCTTGGCGGCTTCGACGGTCTGCTGCACATCAATGACATGAGCTGGGGCCATGTTACCCGTCCGAAGGACTTCGTAAAGAAGGGCCAGGAGATCGAGCTCAAGGTTATCCGCCTTGATCCGGAGAAGAAGAGAATCAATCTTTCACTCAAGCATTTCTCTGAGGATCCGTGGCTGCACTTCGAAGATAAGTATCATGTCAACGACGTGGTGAAGGGTAAGGTCACAAAGCTTACCGAATTCGGTGCATTCATCGAGCTGGAAGAGGGCATTGAAGGTCTTGCACACATTTCTGAGTTCAGCTGGACAAAGAAGGTGAACAAGCCGTCTGATATGCTCAAGGAAGGCGACGAAGTTGAGTGCATGATTCTCGGTTACGATATCCAGGCCGGCCGCGTTTCCCTGGGCCTCAAGCAGGTAACTGCAAATCCGTGGGATTCTATCAGCGGTAATTATCCGGTCGGCACAAAGGTGCACGGTAAGGTCGTGAAGATTACCAACAGCGGCGCATTCGTGCAGCTGGAGGAAGGCATTGATGCATTCCTTTCCGGTGAAGATCTTTCCTGGACAAAGAAGGTCAAGCATCCCGGCAGCGAAATCAAGGTCGAGCAGGAACTTGACGCTGTTGTTACTGAATGTGACCAGGAGAACCATCGTATCCGCATCGGCATCAAGCAGCTGACTGACAATCCGTGGAAGGAATTTGCTTCCCAGTACAAGCCGGGCAGCACGCTTGAGGGTGAAGTTACTTCAATCACTGATTTTGGTCTGTTTGTAAAGGCTCCGAATGGTATTGAGGGCCTGGTGAACAAGGCAAACATCAGCGATGACCGCGACGTTCCCTTCGAGGAAGCCGTTAAGAAGTACAACACCGGCGACAAGGTGAATGTCTATGTCGTTTCCATCGATGTTGACAAGGAAAAGGTCGCATTCTCCATTAAGGAGTACAAGAAGGCGCAGGCTCGCGCTGAGCTTTCCCAGTATATGGCATCAAGCAACGATGACGATGACGGTGCCTATACTATCGGTGACAGCTTGAAGAGCCACAAAGAAGAAAAATAAAGAGTCGTCTCAATGGGTGAAGTCGGTGGTATCGATTTTGAAAAGCTGAAATCACTCATTGAGATAAATGCTCGAATAAACGGAAGCTATTCGCGGACTGACGCATTGCTGACTTCAATTCTGGAGTCTGCAATGTGTCTTGTGGAATGCGAGTCGGCTTCCGTTCTTTTGCTTAATAAAGAAGATGCTTCCCTGCGTTTTATGATAGCGCTTGGACCGAAAGGCGCGGATGCGAAGGACATCAAGGTTAGCCGTAACAGCATAGCCGGTTGGGTTGCTGCTCACAATGAGCCGCTCATCCTGAATGATGTCATGCATGATTCCCGCTTTTTTCCCGATGTCCAGAACAAAACCAATTACATATCCCGTAACATGATAGCCTTCCCCATGCGGGTGAAGGAGGAATGCGTCGGCGTTATCGAGCTGATAAACAAGTCGCGCAACCAGCCTTTTGATGAAAAAGACCTTTCCATTCTTTCTGTGCTTGGAGACCTTGCGGGCAGCGCATATAACAATGCGGCCATGTTCCAGAGCAACAAGGACAGAATCAATGTGCTGCAGAATGCAGTGAACGTGGGAAAGGATTATCATGCGTTCGTCGCAAAAAGTCCGGTCATCCTGGACTTGATGGATGTTATCGGCAGGGTGGCAAAGACAAAGTCGTCGGTGCTTATCATTGGCGAAAGCGGCGTCGGTAAGGAACTTTTTGCTGAGCAGCTGCACCTGCACAGCGACCGGACCGGAAAACCCTTTATCCGCGTCAGCTGTGCCGCATTGTCCCCCACCTTGCTGGAGAGCGAACTGTTCGGGCACGTGAAGGGCGCCTATACGAGCGCCGTGACTGCGGAGAAGGGGCGCTTTGAGCTTGCCGACGGGGGCACGCTCTTCCTTGACGAAATCGGCGAGATGCCGCTGAACCTGCAGGCAAAACTGCTGCGTGTCCTGCAGGAACGGAAATTCGAGCGGGTCGGTTCCGGCAGCACAATCTCGGTGGATGTGCGCATCATTGCCGCCACGAACCGCAACCTTGAGGCCATGGTAAAAGAGGGGACATTCCGGCAGGATTTGTATTACCGCCTGAATGTCATGCCGCTCAACATTCCTCCGCTCCGCCAGCGCCGTGAGGACATAGAGCCGCTTGCACAGTATTTTCTTCAGAAATACTGCGAGGAAACGAAGAAAAGCTTCGAGGGGTTTTCCGCCGCCGCTACCAAGATGCTGTATACCTATTACTGGCCGGGGAATGTCCGCGAGCTGGAGAATACGGTTGAGCGTGCCGTTATTCTGGGGCACGATGCATGGATTCAGGTGCAGGATCTGAACCTGCCGGTTGAAGCTTCCGGCGGGGCTGTGCAGCCGGTGATCCGCGGCGGGGCTGCGGATGCCGCCGTGCAGATGGCGCTGGAAGAATCGGTGCACGCAGATGATCGTTCGCTCAAAGCTGCGCTGAATTCCTTTAAGCGTCAGTACGTAACCGCAGTGCTCGAAGAAACAGGGTGGAACCAGACTGCCGCCGCCAAAATACTTGACGTACAGCGGACGTATGTTTCCAAGCTTTTGAATGAACTTCAGATCAAAAATCCTGTGAAAGCCTAGCAAGGTTTTGACAAAGTTGCTGAATTCGTATATAGTATGAAACACTTCTTATGTGGAGATATTAAAAATGGCAAATAATGTCGTTAGTTTAGAAACTGGAAAAGCTGAAAAGAAAAATAGAGAGGCTGCTGTAGAGAATTTCCTGATCAGGAACCGGGTTCCGCTTCTTGTGATTATGGCTGTGCTGCTTGCTGCGGCACTTGCTGCCTGTATTATCATCGGTACTGCCGATATGCAGCACAAGAAAGGTATTGCTGCGGTGGATTCCATTGAATATGCGCTGACTGCGAATGCAGCTGATGCATCGGAAAGCGATATGGCTGCCCGCCGCAAGACTGCCCTTGATGCCCTGCAGCCCTATGCGGAAAAGAAGAACATCGTCGGCGTTCGTGCTTCTATGCTGGCGGCAGATATCTATTATGCAGAAAAGAATTATGCTGCGAGCCTTGATGCGTGGCTGAAGGCTGCAGAGGCTGGTGCAAAGTCTTATACTGCTCCTGTGTGCTACTTCAATGCTGCATCCTGCAACGAGGAGCTGGGCAATACTGCAGAAGCCGTCAAGTACTATGCACTTGCAGCTGCTGCAGAAGATTTCTATCTTGCCCCCCATGCGCTTTTCAGCGAAGGCCGTGTGCACGAGGCAGACAAGGACTACAGGGCTGCAGCAGATGTATATCAGAAACTCATTGATACCTATACTTCTGATAACTGGGCGAACCTGGCTCAGAGCCGCCTGATTACGCTTAAACTGGAAGGAAAAATAGACTAAACTCGTCTGGAAAACTGTCCTGCCTGCGGTGTTTCCTGCCGCTGTCCGGGCAGTTTTATGTGTGCAGCGGTGCTGATGCAGCCTGGAAGGAGGGTGCCATGCAGGGAAGAAAGACATGTATCGGTGTTGCCTGTGCGGCGGCGCTCTTTCTTGGAACATTCTCCGGCTGCGGGCTTGATTCCAGCTCAAAGGCAAGTCCTGCATCTTCCACCGGCCATAGCGTGGATGCTACGACCAGCGATCCCACTCAGCTTTATTTCAGTTTCAGGACTTCCTCCGATCCTATCACAGGAACCGATGTCTACTACAAGATTTATTCTGATTCTGCCACCCTGCGGGCACACAGGGCTGTAGTTGAAAATATTGGTGACAGCGTGGAGAGTTCTTTCACTAAGATTACAAATGACTACGGCTATCGGAAGCTGGCACTCAAAGAAGGTGCTTCCAATCCTATGATACATGGTTCAAACTGCTATGTGTACATCCGGCTGTGTGATTATAATACCGAGAACAGTGCGGACTACCGGAATGCAGTGCAGGCCGGAGCTTCGGCGATGACGCGCTATGATGCTTCGGTTTTTTTGGGAAGTCCGCGCCGTTATACTGGCAGCAATGGTTTTGATTTTGGCATTGCGGCTGACAGTGGCGCCTATTGCCGGAGCCCCATTCCTTCTTCCGGCGATGCAGATTTCGAGGGAACTCCCACCAGTACCGGCCCCTGGTATGTGGCACTGTATGCGGTTTCCGTTACGACGGATACTGCAACTGCAACCACCACGCACAGCCTGCATTACTGCGGTTCCATGACAATCAATAAATATTAGTTTTTTAGTTTCAGGAAATCTTTGTCATCGAGAGATGAAATCACTTGCATAAAACTGCATTTCCATATATACTAGAATGCACGGCGCTTTAGCTCAGCTGGATTAGAGCAGCTGCCTTCTAAGCAGCGGGTCGGCGGTTCGAGTCCGCCATGCGTCA
>CADCQA010000338.1 GCA_902803415.1 uncultured Spirochaetaceae bacterium
ACGACGGACTCGTTCATGATGTTCTTTACATAGTAACCGATGACGAAGAAGTTTGAATACAGGTCGCTGAAAACCTTGAAGTCGTAATCGTTGTAGGGGTTGCCGCTCACCTTTTTTCCCAACGCGATGATACCGATGATGTGGTGGCCTTCGCTCAACAGGATAAAGGCATCAGAGCAGGAAGAATCAAAGAAGGTACGCAGCGCCCCGCGTATCTGCACCAGGCTGTAGTTCTGCTCTGCAAATTCACGGGACACAATCTGCCGCTTCATGTTCAGCAGGCGGTCAAAGCATTCCTTGTCGATGTCAAACGAAGGATGGGCATCCTCATCCTCGGAATCGTAGACGGTTTCAAAATAGCCGTCGCCGGAATCGATAAGAATCCGCATGGCAGAGGAATCGACGTAGGTCTTGAACATGGCTGCAAGGTGGCGGACAATATCTTTCGGTTCGCCGTCAAAGTTTATGCTTGTCAGATCATTTGCAAAGTCATACGCGTAGCGGCTGTCGCGGAGCAGGCCCTTCCGGGACACATACTGCCCGCCGATAACCCACAGCGCCATCACCACCACGCACTGCACGGCAAAGAGCAGCACAAAGAGAATGCGGCTGCGGCTGAACAGCGGCCATGAAAGCGTAAAGAAAAGCCCCAGCAGAAGCGACGGCAGCAGGACAGACAGCAGGGACTTCAGGCCGGTGCGGAGGGCAATGTTCCGGTCCCAGATTTCGTTCTGACGTTTTGCGTACAGGTACATCAGGACTTCCGGCACGTAGCAGAGCATGATGAGGGAAAGCATCATCGGCTGGTATGTTGACGCAAACTCGATGAATGCAAAGACCACCCAGGAAAGCACCACACCGGTGCAGCACAGGCGGATTTTCTGGCGGACAAGAGAAAGCTTTTCGTGCTCCGAGCGGACAAGCGTCATCAGCATGATGAAGAGCGGTATAACGAAGTTATAGATGCTCCAGAACAAGGAAAGCCATGAAAGCTTCAGCTCACGGCCGAGCCTGCCGCCGAACACCAGCCCGGAAGTCATCTGGAATTTTCCTTCATACGAAACAGAAATATTCGTCAGCGAGCCGGGAATGAAAAACACCATGTAGAACGCTACAATGTTCAGCACCCAGTTCATGATGCGCATCGTCTTTGAGTGCTGCTTGCCGGGGAACACCAGCAGGTACAGGCAGCTTTTTACGCTGAACCAGCCCATGAGCATAATCGTAATGCGGCCCATCAGCAGGGCAAGCTGGGACGGCGCAAAGAAACAGAGCGCAAGCGTAAGCGCCATCAGGCCAAAAAGCGACGCGGCAAACAGTATAAGGTTGATGAGGGCGCTGTTGAGCTGCTTTTCGCTCTTGTCTGTATCAATCGTAAATGAATATGCGATGAGCACACCGCATGCAAGTGCATTCAGAATCAAAAATACCATGGATTACCTCACAATCTTTGCAACCATCATCGTAACATCGTCGTGCAGCTTCTTGTTGCCGTTATACGAAAGCACGAGGTGCACCACATCGTCCACAAATTCCTTGGGGGATTTTTCCGCGCTTGTGGTCAGCGTGTCCTGGTACAGCTGGGTGTTGCCCAGCTCAACGCCGTTGTCGTCCATAACCTCGGATACACCGTCAGAGGCCATCAGTATGACATCCCCGCGGAAAAGCCGCTGCTCGCTGACTTCGATGGTGTCCGGCAGATCAATGATGCCGACGACCGAGCAGTTTGACGTAAGCGGCTTGACCCGGTAGCCGTCTGCCGCCTTCGTGATGATAACGGGGTCAGACATTGAAGCGTTCACGTAGCGGATGGTCATGTTGAGCGTATCCACGATGCCGAGGAAAAGAACCGTGTACTTGTCCTGCAGGTGCATGCCCTTGATTGCCTTGTCTACCGCACGGATCATGCCGGGCAGGTCGTCCTTGTCTTCAAGGATTTTTATCGTGTTTATCACCAAGCCCATGACGAGTGCGGCCGCAAGTCCCTTACCGGACACGTCACCGAGCATGAGCAGCGTCTTTGTCTTAGAGATTGGCAGAACAGAATAGTAGTCACCGGAAACGTTGATGAGCGGACGGAAATACGCGGCAATCTCCAGCTTGTCAATCTGAGGCATAACGGCAGGAAGGAAGGAGCGCTGCGTGTTGGCAAGCTGCTGCCATTCCTGCGAAAGGGATGCAATGTCGGCAAGATTATTGATGGTAAACGTACGCTTCATAAAGTTGCAGTATTCGTCGTACACCGGCGCGAACACAGAGTCATCGAAAAGGCGCGTATAACGGCAGAACACATACAGGTGCTTTCCCTTGTTTACCATAAAGAAACCGCGCGCCTTGCGCTGGTCACGTACAACGCCGTAGTTTCCGCCAAGGAAATAGAAACCGTCCTTCCAGTCCGCGTCGAAATTCAGCTGCAGCGTGAGCATGGTGTTCTTTGTACACGTCAGGCGGTCGGGGCTGTTGTACAGCACATAGTTCTTCTTGCGGTCGATGTAGAGCACGGAACAGTCGCCCTCAACCTCAAGGATTTCCCCGATAATCTGGTAGAATTCATCGTAGGAATAGCAGAATTTAAGCCGTTCAAGGAAGCGGGAAAGCAGCGCAGTCTCGCCGGAAAGGAGCATTTTGTTCTTCAGATTCGTATCGATGGACACGCGGAGCTTTTTCAGCACAAAGAGAACAGAAATGATGAGCACGGTGGAAGTCACCCAAGTGAAGAACGGCGAATATGCCTTGTCCTTTACTACCGGCGGTATGATACATATCGTCAGGCAAATAATCAGCGCAATGATGAGAAAATCTGCAGCCAGAGAAACTACACGGTGTTTCGTTTTATACATTACTAACCCCTGCAAACATGAATGTGCTCCCAAAGGAAACCCGGATGCCGGCACTGCACGGGAACGAGGGTCCCGGACAGCCCTGCTGAGCCAGCCCCAAAATAGTGCCGTTTTTACATTGGCTCTCCTCTATTATCGGCGAATTTCATGCCCGCGTAAAGGGGGAAACGCGGAATAATCAGGGGACAGCCTTTTGAAAGTCCCCCGAAAAACAAAAAAAATGCCCCTGCCGTGCAAAGCCTAAAATAAGCTGCAAGACAGAGGCGCTATACAATAGAAAACGGCTGCTACTTTGCCAGGGATGCCAGCGGGATAAGCTCCGGGCTGGTCGTGGCATTTTCCAGCTTGGCATATTCCTGCATAACCGCAGCCTGCTGCCGGGTGATTTTTGTCGGCAGCTGGACGATAATCTTCACGTACAAATCGCCTTTGCGGGAAGAACCGGTATACGGCACGCCTTCGTCCTTGATGCGCAAAAGCTTGCCTTCCGTCGTTCCTGCGGGAATCTTGATGGTAATCCGCCTGCCGTCAAGCGTCGCCACCGTTATGTCTGCCCCCAAGACGGCCTGTGACAGGCTGATGGGAACGGCGCAGTACAAATCGTTGTCGCCGCGCTCAAAATACTTGTCCGGCCGCACATGGATAACGATGATAAGGTCGCCCGGCTGCCCGCCGTTGGTACCGGCATCGCCCTCGTGCGGGATGGCAATGCGCTTGCCGTCATCAACGCCGGCCGGAATCTTTATGGTCATCACCTTGTCTTTTTCTTCAAGGCCGGTGCCGCGGCAGTGCGTACAGGGATGATCGATGACCGTGCCCTTGCCGCCGCAGGTGGGACAAGTCTGCTGCACGGAGAAAAAGCCTGCACTGCGCCGTATCTGGCCGATACCCTGACAGGTGGGGCAGGTCTTGCGGCTTGAACCCGGCTGCCCGCCCGTACCGTTACAGTGGGAACAGAGCTCGTTGTGCCGGTAGTGGATGTCGGTGCGGCAGCCGTACACGGCATCCTTAAAATCAATTTCAAGGTCGTAGCGGATGCTTGCACCGGCGTTGTTGTCGCGCCCGGAGCGTGAGCCGGACGAACCGAAACCGCCGCCGAATATATTGCTGAAAATATCTTCAAAGCCTGAACCGCTGCCAAAAATGTCGCTGAAATCGTGGAATGCATGGCTGTAGCCCTGCCCGCCGCCACCGCCCATGCCTTCAAGCCCGGCAAAGCCGTACTGGTCATAAATCGGGCGTTTCTGGTCGTCGCTCAGGACTTCATACGCCTCAGTGGCTTCCTTGAATTTTTCCTCGGCTTCCTTGTTGCCGGGATTACGGTCAGGGTGGTACTTGATAGCAAGCCTGCGGTACGCCTTCTTTATGGCGTCCTTGTCTGCGCTCTTGTCCAAGCCCAGCACTTCATAATAATCACGTTTCGTAGCCATGTCTTTTTTCCTCTGTGAATACAGTGAGCAGCTTCAGAAGGCGGGACTCCCAAAGCCGCCCTAGTATACCAAAAAGTTACCTCCGCCGCAATGACGGAGGTAACGGAAAAGGTGCTGCCCCAAAGGACAGCATAAACCGGGCAGGGGCTCACGAGGGAGCGGCACTCCCCCGGAGAACGGAACCAGGCCCTGTATTATAGAAGGGAATGCGGAAAACCGTTACGGTTTACAGGAAGTCAAAGACTTCCTGCGCTCCCCTCTTACTTGTCGTCGTGAACCTCGTACTCCACGTCATCAGCCTTGCCCTTGTCAAAGCCGCTGCCGGATGAAGAAGCTCCGCTGGCACCGGAAGCATTGCCAGCGCCGGCACCTGCACCGCCTGCTGCCTGCTGAGCAGCGGCCTGTGCCTTGTAGATTTCCTCTGCAATCTTGTAAGAAGCCTGCTGCAGCGCCTCGGTCTTCTTCTTGATGTCCTCAGTATTGTCGCCCTTGAGCGCTTCCTTCAGCTCGTTTGCGGCAGCTTCAATCTTAGACTTGTCGTCGGCAGAAACCTTGTCGCCCAGTTCCTTCAGCGTCTTCTCCGTAGAGAAGATAAGGCTGTCTGCGGCATTCCGGGCGTCAATGGCGTCCTTCTTCTTCTTGTCCGCATCAGCATTTGCCTCGGCGTCCTTCACCATGCGGTCGATTTCTTCCTTGCTCAGGCCGCTGGAAGACGTAATCTGGATATGCTGCTCCTTGCCGGTGCCCATGTCCTTTGCAGAAACATGCACGATGCCGTTTGCGTCGATGTCAAAGGTGACCTCGATCTGCGGCACGCCGCGCGGTGCAGGCGGAATGCCAACCAGGTCAAAGCGGCCCAGCGTGCGGTTGTCCGCAGCCATTTCGCGCTCACCCTGCAGGACATGGATGCTGACTGCAGTCTGTCCGTCGGCAGCGGTAGAGAAGACCTGGCTCTTCTTGGTCGGGATGGTGGTGTTGCGGTTGATAAGGCGCGTAAAGACACCGCCCATCGTCTCGATGCCGAGTGAAAGCGGGGTAACGTCAAGCAGAACCATGTCCTTGACGTCGCCGGTCAGAACGCCGCCCTGAATTGCAGCACCGATTGCAACAGCTTCGTCCGGGTTAACGGCGCGGCTGCCTTCCTTGCCGAATATGCTCTTGACAACTTCCTGCACCTTGGGCATGCGGCTGGAACCGCCGACCAGCAGGACTTCGTCGATTTTGTCAGCAGTGATTTCTGCATCACGCATTGCCTTCTGGCACGGCTCGCGGGTTGCCTCAAAGAGGTCGTCGGTCATCTGCTCAAACTGGGCGCGGGTAAGCGTCTTCTGCAGGTGCTTGGGGCCGGTTGCGTCGGCGGTGATGAACGGCAGGTTGATTTCCGTGCTTGTCTGGTTGGACAGGGAAATCTTTGCGTTCTCTGCTGCCTCGCGCAGGCGCTGCTTTGCCATCGGGTCGCCGGAAAGGTCAATGCCGGTATCTGACTTGAATGCGTCGATGAGCCAGGTAACGATGCGGCCGTCCCAGTCGTCGCCGCCAAGGTGCGTGTTGCCGTTGGTAGACTTAACTTCGAAGACGCCGTCTCCCAGTTCAAGGATGGAAATATCAAAAGTACCGCCGCCAAGGTCATATACAGCGATGGTCTTTTCCTTGTCCTGATCCTTGTTGAAGCCGAATGCAAGAGATGCAGCGGTCGGCTCGTTGATGATGCGCTTGACGTCAAGGCCGGCAATCTTGCCTGCATCCTTGGTTGCCTGGCGCTGGGCATCATTGAAATATGCCGGAACGGTGATGACAGCTTCCGTCACCTGCTCGCCAAGGTAATCCTCAGCGGTCTTCTTCATCTTCTGCAGGGTGAAGGCAGAGATTTCCTGCGGGCTGTATTCCTTCTTTGAGCCGCTTTCTTCCACTTCAACGCGGATATCGTCGCCGTGCTCTTTTACGGTGTAGGGAATGCGCTTGATTTCATCGGAAAGCTCGTTGTAGCGGCGGCCGATGAAACGCTTGATTGAGTAAACAGTGTTCTTCGGGTTCGTGACCATCTGGTTCTTTGCGGGCAGACCGACAACGCGGTCTCCCTTTGCCGTAAATCCGACAATTGAAGGCGTTGTGCGGAAGCCTTCAGAGTTCTGGATAACAACCGGCTCGCCGTTTTCCATCACGGCAACGCAGGAATTCGTAGTTCCAAGGTCAATGCCAATAATCTTTCCCATAGTGCTTTACTCCTCTATCTACTATAGACTCTACTCAGTTAGATGCTTCCGGCGCAGAAGATTCTGCGGCAGAATTTGCTGCTGCGCTTTCAGCTGACTGCTCTCCGGCAGGCGCCACAGTTCCGTCCGGCATGGAAACCATGACCTTTGCGTGGCGGATAACCCTGTCCTTGAGCTTGTAGCCCTTCAAATATACTGCTTTCAGAACCGGTTCGGCAACAGGGTCGTTGGAAGAACCGATTGCCTCGTGCAGATCCGGGTCAAAAGCATCTCCCGGCTGACCGTATGCGGTCAGGTTGTATTTGTTCTCCAGCATGCTTACCATGCTCTTGTTTATCATAGTCACTCCGTCTGCAATCGTCTTGGGATCATTTGCCGTTGCGGCGGCTTCCACCGTGCGGTCAAAGTTATCCAGACTTTCCAGCAGATCCTTCAGCAGGTTTGTATTGGCAAAGTCGAAGGCATCCTGCTTTTCCTGGATCATGCGCTTGCGGTAGTTGTCAAAATCTGCGGCACGGCGCAGCACCTGATCTTTCAGCTCTGCATTCGCCTTGGTCAGCTCGTCCACCTGCTGCTGGAGTGCGGCAATCTTGTCCTTTGCCTCGTCAAGGGGGCTCTTTTCCCCTTCCTGTGCAGCATCAGTACCTGCGGAAGCGGCATCCGTTTCCTGCACCGCGGCTTCATCCACGGACTGATCCTCTGTATTTTCTGAATTCACGTCACTCATTGCTCTGTCCTACCCTCTTGGGCATCCTGATATAGGGCATCTCTACAAACCCGCTGCGCGACTTCTTAGAGATTGCCGTCGGCCCTGTTCCGGTCGCCCCGGAACGTTGCCGTACTGCTCTGCTATGGAAGATACTAAAACGGGGCTGAATTCGTCAACTGAATTCCCACGGAAATCGTTTTTTGCGGACAAGTTTCCCTGCACAGCCCGGCAGCCGCATCTTTTGCCCTTTAGCGCGGGCGGAATTATGCCGATACAGAATAAAAGACCCTTCGGTTTTTCCGGCAGCATGCGGGAAAGCACAGCAGGCTGAGGAAAGGCTGACCGAAGGACAGGCTGCTGAAACGCAGGCAGAAATTGCGGCAGCCGCATGTTTTGACAGCACTTTCTGAGCGTGCTATACTAAAGGGAGTGCAAGGGCATGTTTCTTTTGAAACGACCTCTATAAACTATCCGCCACTTCCAAAAGGAGAGACTGGCAATGACGCCTTTTAACAAGGACATTGAATTCAGAAACGCAGCGCTGATGTCAAACATCGGGCTGCTGATAACACATATAGTTCTTCTCCTGCTCTTCCGCATACTGCACGTCATGCCCATGTTCTACTTCAACATCGGGAGCGTGCTGATCTACTGCTTTGGCTTTTACCTTGTGCACCGCAAATACATGCTGCCGCTCATCTTTCTGTTTGTGATGGAAATCCTGCTGCACTTTGTGGCGGCAACAATCTGCACGGGCATTGAATGCGGCTTTGAACTGTACTGCTTTGCGCTTGTGAGCGTCATATACTATACAGCCTACGTGTATTCGTCCGTAAAGCACATGGTACGCATACCGCTCATCACGTCCATCATCACGCTGGTGACCACCGTGGCGCTGTGGCTGCACTGCTACTTCCAGCCGCCGCTCTACCCGATGCCCGTCCCTGTTGCAAAGCGGCTTTTCCTGATGAACATGGCGCTCTCGTTCGCCTACATCCTGCTTTCGCTCATCAACTACACGCGCATTGCCGTGCTGAGCGAAAAGGCCCTGCACAACATTGCGGACTACGACGAGCTGACAAAGATTTTTACCCGCCGCAAAATGCAGGAAGTGCTTGAAAAAATGAAGGAGCACACAAAGTTTTCCAACCGCAATTTCTGCATCACCATTATGGATGTAGACAACTTTAAGGGAATAAACGACACCTTCGGGCACGATGCAGGAGACTACGTGCTCAGGACAATAGCCGAAATTATGGACTCCGTCTGCGGACACGACAACAAATACGCCCGTGCTGCGCGCTGGGGCGGCGACGAATTCATCATTGTGCAGGAATTCGACGGAAAGCGGGCAACGGAGGAATCCTGCAGGCAGCTGGTGCAGAAAATCCACGACACCGTGATGCGCTACCGCTTTTCCCACAACCACAAGCTGCTTTCGGTATCCACGACGGGCGGCTTTGCCGTGCACCAGAAAGGTTCCACCATCGACGAAACCTTTAAGCAGGCAGACGAAAACCTGTACAAGGGCAAGCAGAACGGCAAGAACCAGGTGGTGTGAAGCACACTGCACTGTAACAAAAAAATGCGCCCGGTACCGCTCAGGTACCGGGCTTTTTTTCGCTTCCGCGCATTTTTCTTGTGTACCACCAAGAGGCGCTTTCCGCTGGGGCCGCACCCCTTTGATTCCCCGAAAGCAGATCAGTCCAGTTCGAAGGCGCCGGTGTAGAGCTTGTAGTAGCGGCCGCGCTGCGCCATCAATGCATCGTGGTTTCCCCGCTCGATGA
>CADCQA010000339.1 GCA_902803415.1 uncultured Spirochaetaceae bacterium
AAGTTTCCGAACAGGTTTATTTTTCAGGCACGGATTCTTTTAGAATTCTGTGCCGGTAAAAATCTCAAACTGCCGGTAGCCCTGGTACTGCAGCATGTTGTAGCCGTTGCAGACACGGCATCCGGCCGCCATTGCACGCGCCATAACCGGTGTGGTTGCAGGAACGTAGATGATATCGAACAGGTATTCCTTTCCGCTGAATTCATAGAAGGTCAGCGGGTAGTTTTCTACCGTGGACGGCCCCGAACAGTTCATGCCCTTGGATGTTGTCTGGATGATGATATTGCTGTACTTGTGCAGGAGCTGGCCTGACTCCGGAGTGAGCGGAGCGTACTTAAAACCGTATGCTTCCGCCAGAATCTGCGCCTTGCGGATTGTACGGTTAAAAATGCAGGCCTTGCCGCCAAGCTTCTTTACTGCATAGGCAATGGCGCGCGCTGCCCCGCCGGCCCCGATGATGGCAACGTGCTTTCCCTTAAGGCTTTTGAGTCCGGTAAACTCAAGAAGTGCGCGGGCAAAGCCCATGGCATCCGTGTTGTATGCGTACCACGAAGAGCCTTTCTTCAGGATGGTGTTGCTTGCCCCGATTGCCTCCACACGTTCATCGTGGTTGGGAACAAAATTGAGCACGCTTTCCTTGTGCGGCACCGTAACAGACATGCCCTGAATGCCGATGCAGTTTGCAAAATCAAGTGCCTGTTCGAATTTCTCTGCAGCAACGGGAATGTACACTGCATTTATATGATGGCTCTGGTAACCCCGGTTGTGCAGTTCCGGGCTGGACGTTACCTTGAGCGGCCAGCCGGTAATGCCGAAAATCTTTGTCTCGTCGTCTATCTGGCGGAAATGATACACATCGTTCATCACGATGGGATCAAGGTGGGAAAGCGGTGCGGTGTTCCCCATTGATTCCGCAGGTGAAGTGTAGGTAAGGTAATTCTTGAGCCGCGTTGCCAGCAGGCGCGACGGCAGCCCCATCGGGCCCATTGCAACCAGAATGTGGTTGTTGTCCTTGAGCGACTGTGCTTCCATGAACAGACGGCGCACATCATCCAGCGAATGCGGCATGAATGCGATTTTGGGAATTTCAAACGATGAGGAAACCAGTTCCTCCAGCCTGCTGCGAATATCCGTGATGGGGTTTTTCATGTCGTGGACGCTGCGGATAATGCGCGTTCCGAATGCCAGTGCCGCGTCCTGCAGGCTCACAACATGGAAATCTTCCTCAAAGTCTATGTACTGGAAATTCTTTGAGCGGTCTGCATCGGCAAAAGAAAGTGCGCGCGCAAAAAGCACGGTCCGTGCGGCATCGCCCTCATCGAACAGGCCGCCGTCAATTTTTCTGCGGATGGTCAGCACGCAGGGCATTCCCGCAAGCCGGGGAAACTGCCGGAGGTTCAGGCGTTCGTCTTCCAGCAGGAAGTCTGCGCGGAGCTCCGCGATGTCAACATACTGGCGGTATTTCTCCAGCGTCTCAAGGTCTTCCGCGAGCGTCTTGCCCGTCAGCGTCAGGCACAGTTTTGCACGATTCATACACTTCTCCAAAGCGGGGCGGAACAAAAAAAATCCGGCACCGCTTTGTTATCATAGCACAGAGCGCTTTCTTGGGCAATGAGAAAAGGTGCTTGACAAATGTTTCTTTTTGTAGTAACATTCAAAGTGTCAGGGGCAGGAACTGGTGCCCCGCTCAATTTGGAGGAACACTATGAAGAAGATTATATCACTGGCTGCAGCATGCGTGCTGCTTGCTTCTGGTGCAGGCTTTGCAAAACCCAAGGCTGCAAAGAAAGTAAAGATTGGCATTGCAAAAATCGTGCAGCATGAAGCACTGGATGCCATTGAGCAGGGCATTCAGGACCGGCTTGCCGAGCTGGGCGTTGATGCGGAGTATGACCTGCAGAACGCAAACGGCGACGTAAAGACCGCCGCACAGATTGCAAACCTGTACAAGGCACAGAAGGTTGACGTTGCAGTCGGCATTGCAACCCCGGTTGCTGTTGCGCTTGCAACCACCATCAAGAACAAGCCGGTCGTGTTCTCCTGCATTACCGATCCGGTCGGGGCCGGTCTGGTGATGGACGTGAACCACGGATACCGCAATGTAACGGGCCTGAGCGATGCCATCCCCACCGTGGAGCACATCAAGCTGTTCAAGCAGATTACCGGCATCAAGACGCTGGGCTACATCTACACAAGCAACGAGGCCAACTCAATCAGCGCGCTGGAGCTGGTAAAGCAGGGCTGCGCAGAAGCCGGACTGGAACTGGTTACCCAGAGCATCACGAAATCCAGCGAAGTTAAGCAGGCTGCACAGGCAATCGTCTCACGCGTGGACGGCCTGTACCTGACGACGGACAACACCGTGTTCAGCGCGCTTTCTTCTGTCATCGATGTGTTCAACCGGGCACACAAGCCGATTTTCTCCGGCGACGTAACCGGCGCACAGGGCGGCGGCATCTTCATGGCGAGCGGCTTCAACTACTACAAGGCAGGTCTTGCAACCGGCGACATGATAAAGGAAATCCTTGACGGCAAGAAGCCCGCTCAGATTCCGGTCAAATTCATCACGCGCCCGGAAGACAGCGACATGCTCTTTGACCTGGACGTAGCAAAGGACTGCGGCATTTCCATCCCGCAGGAATACCTGAACAAAGCAAACCTGATTTACGAGCACGGCGTGCTGACCACAAAATAAGCGGCGGCAAAGGGGCACGGGAATACGTTTTCCATAAGGGAATACGATTTCCTGTCCCCTGCCCTTCCGCCCCTCTATCAACTCCCGCCGTTTTGTGTTAGTATCAAGAACATGATTTCTGGCATTCTTTCCGAAGGATTCATTTACGGTCTCATGGCGCTGGGCCTGTTCTGCACGTTCCGCGTGCTCAACTTCTGCGACATGACGGTGGACGGTTCGTTCCCGCTGGGGGGCTGCGTGCTTGCGGCATGCCTGGTACACGGCGTGCCCATAGTACCCGCGCTGCTGCTTGCCTTTGCAGCGGGTCTGTGCGCGGGTGCGGTTACTTCCATTATCTACACAAAGCTCCGCATTCCCGACCTGCTGGCCGGCATCCTTACCATGACGATGCTTTATTCCATCAACCTCCGCATCATGGAGGACAAGGCAAACGTTTCTTTCCTGCGCATTCCCACGCTGTTTTCCCGCATCATCGATGCAATGTATGATTTTCTTCCCGACGTGGAGCCGGAATGGGGCATCGTGTGCTTCCTTGTCATTTTTGTGATAGCACTGAAGGCAGTCCTTGACCTTTTCTTCCATACAGACATGGGCCTGACGATGGGCGCGCTTGGGGCGAATCCCCAGCTGGTCATCTCGCAGGGAGTGAACCCCGATATTCTGCGGATGATCGGCATCTGCTTCGGCAACGGGCTTGCGGCGCTGGCAGGGGCATTTGCAGCCATGTACAGCGGCTTTGCTGATGTTGGCATGGGAACCGGCACCGTCGTAAGCGGCCTTGCGTCGCTCATGCTGGGCGAATTTGTGCTGCGTTCCAACCGCATCAGCCTGCAGACGCTGCGCGTGCTCATCGGCTCCTGCATCTACCGGGCGCTCATGATTCTTGCGCGCACGTACGGCCACTACATTCACCTTACGCCGAACGACCTGCAGCTGGTAACAGGACTGCTCATCATCATCTGCCTGCTCGTTACCCGGCTGAATGCGGACGGCGGCAGAAAGCGCGGGCAGAAAAGCGCTGCCACAGGAGGTGCACGATGATTGAGCTGCAGGACGTTGGCATTACATTCAACCCGGGAACGCCGGACGAAAACGAAGCGCTCCGCCACATACAGCTGGACATCCGCCAAGGGGATTTCATCACGGTCATCGGCTCAAACGGTGCCGGCAAATCTACGCTGTACAACCTGATTGCAGGGACGCTGCAGCCTTTCTACGGCAGGATTCTGCTCGACACTCCGGACGGGAAACGTGACATTACGGCCGAAAAAGAATACCGGCGCGCACGCTACATCGGGCGGATTTTCCAGAATCCCCTGCTGGGAACGGCGGGAAAAATGTCGCTTGAAGACAATATGGTGATAGCGTCGCGGAAAGGCTTTAAGGGCCTGCGCATCAGCCTGAACTCCGCGCTGCGCAGGCAGTTCCGCGACCAGCTTTCCGTGCTGGGCATGGGGCTTGAAAACCGCCTGCGCGACAACGTGGAACTGTTTTCCGGCGGGCAGCGCCAGGCACTCACGCTGCTCATGGCAGTAATGTCGCGCCCGTCGCTCCTGCTGCTCGACGAACACACGGCAGCACTGGATCCGGAGAACGCGGCGCTCATCATGAACCTGACAAGGAAATTCGCGGAAGAATACAAGCTTACCGTGATGATGGTGACACACAACATGCAGCAGGCGCTGGATTACGGCAACCGGCTGCTCATGATGGATGCCGGAGAAATTATCCTTGACCTTGGCGCAGAAGAAAAAGCCGGTCTGACGATGGCAGACATCGTGAAAAAATTCCGCAGCATCAAAAACCGCCCGCTCGACAGCGACCAAATGCTGCTGGACTGACAACAGCCCCTGTCAGCTTAGGGGAGGGCAGATTTTTTAACGTTAAAAAATCTGCCTGCTTCCGAAGCGAGGGGCTTCCCTCCCCTAAAACCCCACCCTTCA
>CADCQA010000340.1 GCA_902803415.1 uncultured Spirochaetaceae bacterium
AAATCGGAGTATGGGCGTTCAAGGACTGCACGTCGCTCGCCTCCGTCACCATCCCCGAAGGCGTGACGGAAATCGGCAAGTATGCGTTCTACGGCTGCACGGCACTTGCGGAAATCCATTACGCCGGGACAAAGGCGCAGTGGGAAGCCATGAAGAAGGAAAACGGCTGGCACAGAGAAACCCCCGCGCAGGAAGTGCTTTGTTCCGACGGCACGGTAGAACTGCCCGCGTACCTCATTGAAGACGGCGTGCTGAAAAAGTGGTGGCTCGGAAGACCCGATGCGGTCATCCCCGAGGGCGTGACGGAAATCGGAGTATGGGCGTTCAGCGGCAGCAAGGCCCTCGTCTCCGTCAGCATCCCCGAGGGCGTGACGGAAATCGGCATAGAAGCGTTCAAGGACTGCACGTCGCTCGCCTCCGTCACCATCCCCGAAGGTGTGACGAAAATCGGCATAGATGCGTTCCAGAGCTGCAAGTCGCTCGCCTCCGTCACCATCTCCGAGGGCGTGACGGAAATCGGCAGGGAAGCGTTCATTCACTGCACGTCGCTCGCCTCCGTCAGCATCCCCGCCAGCGTGACGAAAATCGGCAAGCATGCGTTCTACGGCTGCACGGCACTGGCTGAAATCCACTACACCGGAACCAAGGAGCAGTGGGCCGCCGTCGAGAAGGGTGACAACTGGAACAAGGGCGTACCCGCCACGGAAGTCCCCGTCCGCAAGCAGTAGGCGGTGGAATAGTCAATATGGGGCGGGGCTGTGACAGGCAGCTCCGTCTCCCGGAAACCATAGCAGTACAAGGAGTTTATATGACGTTAGACGAACGGATAGAAAAGGATTTGACAGAACTGTTCAACGGAAAAGAAGTCAGCAGCGCGAAGGCACTTTCTTCTTTGATTGAGGTTTCCACAAAGGGGCTTCCGCAGCATTTTGTGGGCGACCGCGACGCAAAAACCGTTTTCGTAATGCTCAACCCGGGCACCAACGTAAACGAGGCGGACACGGATTTTGCCAGACTGACGGAAAGTTTTGACAGGACGGATGCGGAGGCCTTTATAAAAAGCTACCGCTGCTCCAAGCGCGACTTCGGCAGGAACGACCGCGACCGCCCGGACAGATTCGACGTGAAGCAGGCCGCATTCCTCAAGCCCTGGAAGGACACCGGAATCAGCCTGCCGGATGATTTCCCGCAGAACAAGGAGACCCATCTTGCCGCAAAGGAGGCCGTGCTGATGCAGAAGCTGCAGCTCGAGCTCATTCCGTATTGTTCGGCAAGATTTGAGCCTGACAGCAGGAACATCGCCCTGATAGTGCCGTTCGTCGAAACGCTTCTCGACGAGATTTTCCGCAGGGAGCGCAGCGCCGTGATATTCGGCTCCAGGTTTTTCGAAGCCGCCTTCGACGAGTACAACAAGGCGAAGGGCAGCCCCGTCATAGACATGGGCGCGGAAAAGGTTTCAACCACGCTGCCCGGCAGGGAAAAAAAGGTGAGCTGCCGCCCCGTCGTGCTCAGCTGGAACGGCAAAACGCAGAAGGCGCTTATCGCCAGCACCTTCCCGGAGCGTACGCTTGCCGACATGCCGGACGTCATGCAGGCATACGGCGCGTTCTGCTACGGGCAGTTCGCGAAATAAAACATACGGGGCTGTGACAGGCAGGGACTCCGACTCGCCGGATTTTGGAGAGTTTACACCACCACGAACTTCCCGCGCTGTGGTAGAATAGGAGCACATTCCCCGAAAGCCGGCAGACATTAGCCGCGGGCAGGAAATGAATAAGGCAGGAGTTTTACCATGAAGAAAAAAGGATTTATTGCGGCATTGATAATGACACTTGTGCTGGCATGCACGTGGGCACAGGAACCGAACAGCGAGGACGACTTTGACTGGAAAGTTAACGATGACTTTACCGAAATCACGATAACAAACTACAAGGGCACGCGGAAAGACGTGGTTATTCCTGCAAGCATACAGGACGTGCCGGTGGTGTGTATCGGAGGCACAGCGTTCCGGTATGCACCTATATCCAGCATTGTTATCCCGGACAGCGTAAAAACGATAGAAGATGGTGATAGAGACCGTGCCGACTACAGTGTGTTTGCTAATTCATACCTTACATCCGTCACCTTCCCAAAGGGCATTTATATAGGGAAGAATGCTTTTTATTATTGTAGTAGATTGACGTCAATCGTCATCCCGGACGGTGCCGTATTGGGAGAGGGGGCGTTTGCAGACTGTGAAAACCTGGAGGTAGTAACACTTGAAGAAGGGGTAAAAAGGATTCCTGAAGGCTGCTTCAAGAACTGCAAAAAACTTTCGCAGGTGAACTTCCCGTCGTCGCTCAGGTACATCGATGACATGGCCTTTTACAGGTGTGCGCTTACGTCCGTTGACCTGCCGGAGGGCGTTGCATTTCTGAGGGGTAGCCCGTTCTATTGCAACACCATCACATCTGTCTCGCTGCCAAAAAGTCTCAAATGGCTGGACATTGTAATACGTACTCCTGTTAAAGGCGGCTATACTTGTCTTGTTTATGGAGCGGACATCAGCAGTATTACGATTGCCGAAGGCTGCACCCCCAAAATACTTATATCTGAAAAACGTATGAAATCATCAAGTCCATATATCGTTCCGGACTTTCTTATCGATGAATCTTTAGGAGATTATAACAGGAAGAGCAAAAAGGATGTAGACGGCAGGGAGTTGGTAGCAAGCCCCACAATAAGAAAAACAATCAAGCTGATGAAACAGCTTGCCGACTGGAAGCTTCAAACCTGTCATGCTTCTCACGAAGTCCGTGGCTCTGGAAAAATAGATTTTAAGGTTAGCGGATGGGGGAATTATGCCTTTGTGGAAGACGGCAAGGAGCTGTATGCCGACCTTTTGAGCTACGGGTTCAGCGAGGAAGAGGCGAAATCCATTTGCGCACAGTTTACGGACGAGTAACGGAGAGCTGCCGTGTGTAATTGACATACAAACATCCGGCTATGGAAAAGAAACAGGAAAAGCGCTATGCTGGTGCCGAGGTTTTATATGAACAAGAAGCTGCATTCGTTTTTTCTCGTCCTGCTCGCCTGCGTCATCGGGGAGGTGATGAACCTTGCCGGGGCGCACCTGCTCCTGCTGCTGGAGCCGCTCCGCATTCCCCTCTTTCTGGATACCATCGGCACCGTGGCGGTCACGTTCTACGCGGGGCTGCTGCCGGGCATCATCGTGGCGCTCCTGTTCAACGTAATCCGCACCATACAGATTGCGCTGGTGAACGGCACGGAAATCTACCCGTGGGAAATGCTCTACATGCTGTGCGGAGCCACAATCGCAGCCGTCACCTGGGCTTTTGCGCGCAGGAAGGAAAACTTCTGCATAAACCGCCAGATTACCATCCTGTACCTTGTCCTCATCGCGCTTTTGTCGGCGTTCGCGTCCAGCGTGGTCGGCGGCCTGGTCGAAACCGTGAACCGGATTTTCTTTGACGGAATCCACAACCGGTTCCTGACGGAATACTTTGTGCGGGCCTTTATGGGCGAAAACATGGGGATGTTCGTCTCCTGCGTGCTGGCCCGCATCCCCATGACATTGATGGACCGCGTCATCTGTACGTTCGCAGGATACGGCCTGTATGCGCTGGCAAAAAAATACACACATCATGGAAGCGTCTAAAGTGCAAATGCTTTTCTTATATACCCCCCCTGTATATCGGTTAATACTCAGGAATATATTCCCACCGTCGAAGAGCTGCAGCAGTCAGTCAACTCTTTTGTCACTTTCTTCATATATTTTATCCTGTTCGCACTCATCCTGCTCGTCGCGCTGGTCATCACGCTGATTCACTTTACCAAGCAGTGGCAGAGCAAAAAGGATTCGGACGAATACCTGATGCACGTCATACAGGCGCAGGAGGAGGAACGGAGCCGCCTGTCGTCCGAGCTTCACGACAGTCTGGCGCAGGATTTACGGGTGGCTCTTTCGCTCGTGCAGGAAGAAAAGCCGCACGAAATCATAAAG
Source organism: uncultured Spirochaetaceae bacterium (assembly GCA_902803415.1). Taxonomy (GTDB): domain Bacteria; phylum Spirochaetota; class Spirochaetia; order Treponematales; family Treponemataceae; genus Treponema_D. The sequence continues at coordinate 4,004 of CADCQA010000340.1, forward strand.
GACTGCATTTCATCCGTCCGTTCCCTGTGCTACAACCTTGCCCCGCCCGACATTGCGACCGAGCACCTTTCGGACGCGCTCAAGTCCCTCTGCCTTTCGCTCCAAAAGGAGACCGGGCTGGATGTTTCGTTCACGGCCCGCCAGGAAGCCCTGGCCCTGGTAGACTCGGTGAACCTTACGCCCCTGCAGAAAATAACCCTGTACCGCATTGTGCAGGAGCTTCTTGTGAACGTAAAAAAGCATGCCAGGGCAAACGATGTTTCCGTCATCATCCGCAGGGAAGGCAGCGGGGAGCCTGCGGGCCTCTATCTCTTTGTCTCGGACGACGGAATCGGCTTTGATGTTGAAAAAAAGACGGAGGCCGACAGCAGCGGCGGCTTTGGGCTGCGGGGCATACGGCAGCGGGTCATGCAGCTGGGCGGCAGCATCAGCATACAGTCGGAGCCTGACTGCGGAACAGATGCAAGGCTCTTTGTCCCGGAAGGGAAATTCAGCGGGAGGAAAAACGGATGAGCAGCTATTTTCTGGTGGAAGACCATGAGCTCATGAGGCACGGGGTCATAGACTACCTTTCGTCGCACGGAAATTATGTCTGCACCGGAACGGCCGCGGACAAGGAGGAATTCTTTTCCGCCATGGCAAAAGGGAACGCCGATTCTTCCCCCGACATCCTCATAACGGACCTGTGCTTCGGCAGCGACAGCAACGGCGGGATAAAGCTGATACGCGAGAGCCGCACGCAGTTCCCCAGGCTGAAGATAATGGTCTACTCCATGTACGATACGCCCGGAGTCGTAAAGGCTGCACTTGATTCCGGAGCGGACGGCTATGTCTGCAAGAACAGCGACGTGGCATCCCTTGCGGCGGGCCTCAAGGAGCTGCTGCAGGGACACAGCTACGTTGACCCCTCGCTCGCAACAGAAGTGCTTGTCTTTGAGAAAAAGCTTGCCATGTTCACCAAACGCGAAATCGACACCCTGAACCTTATCGTGGCCGGCAAGTCAAACGATGAAATCGCCCAATCGCTTGGCCTGCAGAAACGAGCCGTAGAAAACTACATCAGCCGCATCTACAACAAAAGCGGCATGTCCTCGCGCGGGGAGCTGAGCCGCTACTGGAGCATGCAGTCAAGCGGACATGCATAGGGGCGGATGATGCCCGCCATTTGCTGCGGCATCTGCCAGCCGGCAATGCACATGCCGCCCGCCACATCCCGGCGGAACGGCCGCTTTGCATATTTATGCATAAAAATGCAGTTTTTTCGCATATAACACTTGATTTTATTCATACTTCGTGTATAATAAGAATCAGAGCTGCCCCGGAGCCCTGCAGGTTTCCGGGGCAGCCCCAATTTATTTAAAAGCCCTGAATGCGGCTGCCTCTGCAGCAGCGGAAGCCCCGCACAGGTTATTCGCCCGGTACAGACTAAACCTGTTCGGAAACTTCAGTTTCAGAACAGGTTACACTAAAATACGATGTTTAAAATCGCGCTATTTGAGCGATTTTAAACTCG